>JAGLYS010000283.1 GCA_023132105.1 Caldifarciminota bacterium | reverse complement strand
TTTCAGTGGTTATTCGTGGCTATTCCCTCTCTTCCCTTCCGTAGTTATATAAAATAATAGATGTAATCCGACCACATTATTTGATTTGACATTAATCTTCAAATGTATATAATAACTCAATATAGGAGGTAATATTTGTTAAGCTTGACATATTCCATACCTGATATGGATAAAAGGAAAATAAATTTACATACCTTTCTATTAAAGCATTCGGAAATAAAATTCGTTTCTCTTATGGGTATCGATTTCCTTGGAAATGATACGGATGAGCGTATTCCAATCGAATATTTTCTAAAACATATGGATGAAATTTTTAAAGGTGGAGTGCAGACAGATGGTTCATCCGTTAATCTTCCGGAAATTACAACATTAAACGATGCTAAAGTAGATTTTATTATAGATTTTGAAAGTAACTGGTTTATTGATTATAACTATGATTGTATAATTGAAAATGATCTTCCAATAGGGACAATTAGAATACCATCATTTCTTAGACATAACGGACAATATTTCTGCTCCAGGTCCGTTTTGAAATCTTCGATTAAATTTATAAAAGAGAAAATATATAACATAATTATTAAAGACGAGGAACTCTTAAAAAATCATAGAATCAAGGCATCAAATATTAAAGATATTTATTTTACACTTGGGACTGAACTTGAATTCTGGGTTAGAACACCTGCTTCGAAAATCTCGATTGAGGAACTTGCCGTAAGTGAAATGTTAAAAGAGTCTTATTGGAAGAGGACAAGAGGAGATATAAGATCCGGTCTTGAAGAAAGTTTGATTTTATTACAGAAATATGGTTTGGAGCCTGAAATGGGACATAAAGAGGTTGGTGGCGTAAAAGGGAAAATCACAAGGGATGGTTCATTAGCAGATACAATGGAGCAACTTGAAATCGATTGGCGATTCTCCTCCCCCCTTGCGGCTGCCGATAATGAGATAATAGCCAGAATAATAATCAAAGAGATATTTAGAAAAAGGGGGCTTGAAGTAACATTCAATGCAAAACCTATACGAGGTGTAGCAGGAAATGGTAAGCATATGCATATTGGTATAGGTGTCAATCTTAATAACGGGAATAAAATCAATCTGTTTACTCCTACTGAAAACGATGAGTATTTATCAAAATATGGGTATGGAGCTTTAATGGGTATTTTGAAACATTGGGAGTATATAAATCCTTTTATTACGAATTCAATAAGTGCAATAAAAAGATTAAAACCAGGATTTGAAGCTCCTGTAAGTATTGTTGCTTCTCTAGGGACCAACCCCGAAGAACCCACAAGAAACAGAACGGTATTAATAGGACCTGTGAGAGCCGACAACCCTCTATCGGTCAGATTCGAACTAAGAGCACCTAATCCATATACAAATACATATCTGGCTGTTTCCGCCATCTGTCTTGCGATGCTTGATGGCATAAAATATGCCAGTGAAAAAAACAGTTCTTTTTTATTCAATCAACTCTCAAAAAAATACGGAGATGATTCCGATTATCTTGAAAAGAATCGTGAATATCTTACAAATAAAAATGTCTTTAACGATTACAAACAAAATGAAAGAGAAAAGCTTTTTGAAAAACCTCCGTATACCGTATGGGAAATTATCAGAATATTGAATGAGAAAAATATAACTATCTACAATGGTTCACCTTTTAGTGAAATAATTATTAAATCCTTCAGTTCGGGAGTTTTAAACAAATGGCTCATTCAGATAAAGGAAAAGGAGATACCAGCTATTAGGGCTACAATAATTTCATTTAAAAGATTTCAATCATATGAAGATAAGGATGATAGGGTAATGTGGAATTCGATAGATATTCTTATAAATGAAATCGCAAAGAATTCTCCTAAGAGAGATTCGATTATCTGTAACCTTGAAAAAGCAATTGAGACCAAAAAATATGAGACTATTTCAAGAATATTTATTCTCTTACAATCAAAGATGAGCGAATTACAAAAGATGTATAAATTATACAGAAAGAACATAATCGCTTAATATTAAATATATGGACACTTTCTGGACACAGCACTTTTATTATAAAAGAAATTTGTAACCTTAAAATAAGAGGAGTTTTATGAAAAAGCTATTATCTATTGCATTTATATTGATTTTAACAATGCCATTATTTGCAAAGGACATGCTTGTTCGAGTTCCGATTCTAAACAAATCCGATATGAGAACTATCTACTCTAATAGATACTCTATTGTGGATAAAAATAAAAATACCGTTACTATTTATATTCATGATTATCAATTGGATGAATTAAAAGGATTGGGATTTAAAGTAGAAGTTATAATTGACGACATTCAAGCATATACAAAAGAAAGAATTGTATATAATCCAAGAGTAGATACATCTCTTACATCACATTATCATTCATATGATCAGACTATTGCAATTATGGATTCAATTGCTCTATTACATCCTGCTATATGTAAACTTGATACAGTTGGTTATTCGGTTCAAGGAAGAATAATGCTTGCAATAAAGATATCCGATAATGTTAATATAAAAGAGGATGAAGCCGAAATGAGGATTATTGGTTGTTATCATGGAAATGAATACCCATCCTCGGAAATTCCTTTGTTTATGATTGCATATCTTACGGAAGAATATGGTTTTGATTCATATATAACACATCTTATAGATAACAGAGAAATATGGATAATGCCAATATACAATCCCGATGGGCATGTAGCTGGCTCTCGACACAATGCAAATAATATCGATCTAAATAGAAATATGGGATATATGTGGACTGGAGAAGGTGGTGATTCGGAAGCTTACGGACAACCGGAAACAGAAGCTATGTATAAATGGAGTCAAAGGGAAAATTTTACACTTGGACTTACATATCACACTTACCATCCTGCAGTAAATTATATATGGAATTATAGCCCTCAACGCTCGGCAGATAGCACAATGATACTCCAATATGCCAATATATACGGTGATTCTACAGCATCTCACGGTGATGCTTATTGGGTGACTGAGGGATATGATTGGTATCAGATTCAAGGTGATTTGAATGACTATTCTTACGGCATTGATGGTGTTGATGATGTTACAATTGAACTATGCCATGAATTTGTACCTCCCGCATCACAACTCGATACGGTATGGGATATTAACAGAGGAGCAATAATTGCAACAATAAGTAAATCAGGACAGGGCATACACGGTTATATAACTGATTCTACAAATGGTAATCCAATAATCGAATCTGTTATAAATATACAGGAAATAGGTTGGTATGTTTTCTCGGACAGGGAAACAGGTGATTATTTTAGACCTCTATTGCCAGGGACATATACGGTTGAGGTCTGGGCAAACGGATATAAGAAAAAAATAATTTCAGGTGTAAATGTAGTTTCGGATTCAGGAACAAAGCTTGATATAGAACTTTCTCCCGAATCAAACTACTATGGCTATAAACTTGTTGAAGCTAATATCGATAACACTCATCCACCTGTTATAAATGCATTTACTCCCTGGGCTTTATGGGCACCTGACGGGCAATTTGTTCCGCTGAACAATAACGGTTTGATTGTAATCGATATGGGAAACAATTCAATCGTCACAGATAGTATAACGGTATATGAGGGTGATGACGGTACACCTAATGAAAGCTATTCCGTATACGGAGGCAACTATTTCAAAGGACCATGGACATTAATAGGAAGCGGCAGTGGCACTCAATCCTTTTATCTGTCAGGCACAGGTTTATCCTATGCAAGATATATTAAAATTGTAGATAGCGGAACAAACGGTTCAAGCGGTTCTGTTGCGGGTTTTGACATCGATGCAATCGAAAATATTGTAACGGCAGGACCAAAAGCCATAATATGTAATGATTCACTTGATGATACAAATGGAAACGGAAAGCTTGAACCCGGTGAAACTGCAAATTTGTATATTTCAATCAAAAATGTCGGAACGGATACATTAAAAAATGCAAGTGCCAAACTCATAACAACCAATTCCGATATTACGATTTCAGATTCGACAAATTCATATGGTAATATATCCCCGAATGATTCATCAAGTGGCTCGGATTACTATACGATTAGTGCAAGTACAGGTACACCGGTACATTCCGTTATTTCATTTCATTTGATTATTACTGCTGATTCTTACACTGACACACTCCCCTACTCACTCATAATCGGAGGATTATCGGATTATCTTGTTCTTGATCTTGATCCTAATACATCAAGTGGTCCGGTAATAAATAGTATACTCGACTCTCTCGGATATACCGGTGATTATTCAATCGTATTCGATTCAAGCATATTTGACGATTATTCGGCAATTTTCGTATGTGCAGGTATCTATTCTAATAATCATAAAATAGATGCGACAACGGAAGGACCTGCTCTTCATAATTATCTTATAAATGGTAATAATTTATACATCGAAGGTGGGGATGTCTGGTGTTGGGATCCGACTCACGGAGGATATGATTTCAATACCGATTTCGGGATTGATGCTATAACAGATGGGTATGGCGATCTCTCGAATGTAGATGGCTTATCAGGGACATTTACATATGGAATGAGTTTTTCATACAGTGGAGAGAACAGTTTTATTGATCAATTTCAAGCACACTCCGGAACAGGATTTAATATATTTGAAAATATAGCACAATCTTATTATTGTGGCGTAGCAAGAAATAGCGGAACATATAAAACTGTAGGTGTTTCATTCGAATTCAGCGGACTTGATGACGGGACAGGTAATTCGACAAAAGTAGCTCTTGCAGATTCTATTATGCATTTCTTTGGTATCTATCAAGGCATTTCCGTATCAAAACTTAATCTATTAAACAATAATGGACATATAAAATTCAGCATTAAAAACCATCTTTCGAACAATATAGA
>JAGLYS010000282.1 GCA_023132105.1 Caldifarciminota bacterium | reverse complement strand
ATGAGGGTGCAATTTTTTTATAACAACCTCTCTACCAAGCGAAATTTGCACACCTTTATATATGGTTGCCATTCCACCTGTGGCAATTGGTTCAATTATCTTATACTTATCGGAAATATTTGCCATATATTGTTATTTTATAACAATATCTGATTTTGTCAAATACAAAATTATATAAAAGTTATTAACATCTTCTTTATTGGCAATCCGAAGAATATGTATATGTTCTCTTGTAGGGGCAATTCCCCTGTGCTTGCCCATTAATATCGTATTATATATTCTGTGCATTGGCATATTCTATGTAGTGGCATATTCCAAGTAATCCGAGGGATATGTTGTTCGTGAACCGCCCTCTTATTCTGCCCGAAATGTCGTTGCGATAAATGTTGTAGGGGAACGGCGTGCCGTGCCCTCTTAAATCCGTCATCGCGAAGCCGTCCCCGGGGGGCACAGATTCGCCGCGTCAGGGACTCGCTGTGGTGAGGAGAGGAGAGGTGAACAATCTCTCCTTGCTGTCATTCACTCCTTTCTTTCCCAACAATTGACTATTGAATATACAGCATATTCTTGCAAATGACTTTCATTCAATCTTTATTTTCCTGAAGAATAATTTCTCTATTAGTCACTGCATTTTCATCTTCAGGATCAATTTCTATAACTTTATCATAACATTCAACTGCCTCATCAAATTTTTCCTGATCTTCTAATATCAATGCCTTATTATACCACACATTTTTATCCATTGGATCTATTTCTAATGCTTTATCATAACACTTTATTGCCTCATCAAGTTTACCTTGTTCTATAAGAACAATACCTTTATTATTCCATATATTTTTCATTTTAGCATTAATCTCTAATGCTTTATTATAACATTCTATTGCCTTATCAAATTTATCTTGTATTGCTAAAGTAAATCCTTTATTGCCCCATGCTTTTTCCTCTTTTGGATTAATTTCTATTACTTTATCATAACACTTAATTGCTTCATCAAACTTATCTTGATTAGCTAAAGTAATCCCTTTATTGCCCCATGCCGCTTCATATTTCGGATTAATTTCTATTACTTTATTATAACATT
>JAGLYS010000281.1 GCA_023132105.1 Caldifarciminota bacterium | reverse complement strand
AATATTGCTATTTTGGTAGAAGTTGAACCCGGATTAATTACCAGAACTCTATTCATTCTCTCTCCTTTACTCTTTTGAACACATAATCAACATATTTCAAATAATAACTGACATCAAAGCACTCATCTATCTCTTTGTCACTCAATATGCTTGCAATTGTATTATCACTTTTGGTGATCTCTTGAAGATCCCTATTCTCTTTATACGCTTTCATTGTAACTGTTTGTACGAATTTATATGCATCTTCTCTTGTCGTATCATTTATAATTAGTTTCAATAATAGTCGTTGAGAAAATATAAGACCATTCGTAAATTTCAAATTTCTTTCGATGTTTTTTTTATTTATATATAAATTATCAACAATATATATCATTTTTTTAATCATATAATGCACTAAATGAAACGAATCGGGAATTATTACCCTTTCGACAGATGAATGACTAATATCGCGTTCATCCCATAAAGCGATATTTTCCATTGATGCTTCACCATTCGCCCTTAATAGACGAGACATACCAACAATTCTCTCGCACATAATCGGATTTCTCTTATGTGGCATTGCAGAAGAACCCTTTTGACCTTTCTTGAATGGTTCTTCAAACTCTCCGATTTCTGTTCTTTGCATATTTCTTATATTTATTGCTATCCTCTCAAGCGTCCCTCCTAAAATAGCTATGGCTGAAAGCATATATGCATGCCTGTCTCTTGAAATTACCTGAGTTGAAATTGAATCTGTATGCAAACCAAGAATATCCAAAGCCCTTTCTTCCACTTCAGGCGGAAGATTTGCATAATTGCCAACAGCTCCGGATATCTTACCTGTCGAAATTTCATCCTTTGCCCTTTTGAGTCTTTTGATATCTCTATCTATTTCAGCATAAAAACTTAATAACTTTAATCCAATCGTTGTTGGTTCGGCATGAATACCATGTGTTCTGCCAATTACGGGTATATATTTATTTGTTTCCGCTTGTTTGTAAATCTTGCCTGCAAGTTTTTCCGTACATTTTATTAATTCTTCCAATGCTTCATTTAGTTGCAAAGCCAGTGCAGTATCAAGCATATCCGATGAAGTCATACCCATATGAATAAATCGTGACGAATCCCCGACATATTCCGATACATTTGTTAAAAATGCAATCACATCATGGTTTGTCTCTTCCTCTATTTTATTAATTCTATCTATATTGAAATTAGCTTTCTCGATTATCTCCCTAAGATCCTTATTCGGTATTTTCCCCATACTATTCCATGATTTACATACGGCAATCTCAACATCTAACCAATACTTAAACCTGTTTTGATCATCGAATATATTACTCATTTTATCGGTTTTATATCGTTCAATCATTATTTCCTCCTAAGGAGTTCCATAAACTATTAAAATAATTAGTATAAGTTGAATTGATATTAAAATCATCAATTATAATAGATGTTTCATTATTGTTATCCAAAGCTGAATTGCTCCAGTTTGCAGATCCGATTACTATAGCGTTATCATCTACTATTATCAATTTTGAGTGGGTTATAATCATATCATTATCGAATTTTACATCTACACCACCGTTTTCTAATAATATTTTTGCATCGCTATTATATTGATTTAATGATGTGTTATAATTTGAATACTCAAGTATCACTTTAACTGCAATCCCCTCCTTTGCTTTATCTGTCAAATTTTTCTTTAGTTGTTCTATATTGCTCAATGAATCACTACTCTTTGTTATTTCATACATAATAATTAAAATCGAACTGTTTGCACCTCTAAGAAGGGTATCAACATTAAAAAAATAATCTCTGTTATTTATTATCTTGTATGTTTCTGTTTTATCACTGTTTTTATTAATTTCACAACCAAATAATATAAAAAGCGGAATAAGAAATATCAATGTTTTATATATTAACTTTCTTCCAATCATTTTCAAATTTTAATATACCTTGATCGGTTAATGAATGTTTAAATAGCTGCATCAAAACCTTAAACGGAATAGTAACTATATCTGCTTTCATCAGTGCTGCATCCTTTACATGTTTAGGATGCCTTACCGATGCTACGATAACCTCTGTTTTAAAATCATAGTTAGAAAAAACATTAAGAATTTCATCCACTATTTCCATTCCGTCATGTCCTATATCATCCAATCTACCTACGAATGGACTAACAAATGCAGCCCCTGCTTTTGCAGCAAGCATAGCTTGAACTGCTGAAAATACAAGTGTTACATTTGATTTTATTCCCTCCTTTTCCAATCTTCTTACCGTTTTCATTCCATCGAATGTCATAGGAACTTTTATAACAATTTGAGGTGCAATATCTTGCAATTCTCTTGCTTCCTTAATCATTCCCTCGACATCCTTACTTAATACTTCAGCGCTTATCGGACCATTTACAATTGCTGCAATATCTATTAGTATATCCTTATATCCCTTTCCTGTTCTCTCTACCTCTCGAGAAAGAAGTGTAGGGTTTGTTGTTATACCATCTATAAGATTAGCCTCCGCAGCAAGCTTTATTTCATCTATATTAGCTGTGTCAAGAAATATTTTCATAAAACCTCCATCTATAACTTATCAATTATAAATATCATAAAAATAATAATAATGCTACATGAAAAATTAAATATATCCTTACAAATCGGTTTCCTTAAATCTATTACAATCATATGAGGATTAACAAAACGGCTTTCCATCACAAATGTTATTTCATCAACCCTTTTAAAAAGAGAATAGATAAGGGGAATTATCACAGAGGATAATGCCTTTATTCTCTGTATAATATTACCATTGAATTTTGCACCTCTTAATTTCTGAGCTAATATAATTCTTCTCGTTTCAAATGTAATAATCGGAACAAACCTTAGTGTTAAACTAAGAATCAGAGTAAATTCACCCAATGGGAATTTAATTTTTTTTAACGGATATAACACAAAAACAACGGCTTCCTCAAATTCCTCGGGAGAGGTAGTCATAGCAAAAATCCCGGCTGAAATAATGATTGTCAATATCCTCAAAGTATAATAAAGCCCGATTTTAAGACCCTCTTGAGTTGCATTTAAACTCCCAATCGAGAAGATTACATTGCCAGGAGATAAAAACAGATTGAATAAAATAGTAAATGATAATATCCAGAAGAAAAATCTTATCGAGTATACTAATTCTAATATAGGTAATTTTATAATCCAACCTGTTATAATCATAAACAAGATAAATATCAAGTAAATATAACTGTGATTTATCATTATCAATAATATAAATATAATGAAAAATAAAAGAAGTTTTAAAACCGGATGCATTTTATGAATAAAAGAATTACCTGTGATATAATTTCCAAATACAAAACCCATAATTTATAAATAAGAATTGTTATTAAAATATATACTCATATAACTAATATCTATATATCAAACCAATACCAGTATTGAAACGACCTGTATAATCCCTCTCTCCGAAGATGTTTATACCATTTTCAAAGTAATAATCAAGACGGAATTCATCCTTTCCCTGAGAAAATATATCATGTGAATAGCTTACAAAGAAGTTTTTTGCCAGATATTTTCCAATATTTATCCTGGCATACTTATTTTGAGATAATAGGCTTGTTTCAATATCGAAAATATCTATTCCAAGTCTTTTTTGTATGTTACTAATCAACTTTGTTCTTAAATAGTAATTTATAATTTTTTCGGATATATTTGCACCTATAATATCTAATTTCATTAATTCATCCGGTGTTAAATTGATATTGAGTAATGACAGAATAGCAATAGTGGATTTTTGAGGTTCGGAATAGATTGAAATTTCCGGATTTTTTGCATAACCGCTTACATCAAGATGTACTAAAATATTTTCTCTCTCGTACCTCCTATTTCGCTCTACCATATGAGAAACATTTGTTTCTGTTTTAATAGATATCGTAGGATTAAAATCAGCAGTATTGTTGAATTTAATAAGACCCTCCTTAATACTAAATGGTCTGTCAAAATAGTAATAATAACCTCTATTTGCAGTAATAAATCCATTAACGAAAATATTTTTATTGAAATTCCTCATATTTATATCTCCCCCTACTTCGATTTCCATATCTTCATTTCTAAACCAAACATTTTTATCGATATGCAATGAGATATTATAGTTTGTTCTCAATCGATGATCATTTTTATCTGAATTCTGACTATATGAAAACACAGGAGGGTTCCTGAATGATATATTGATATCGCTATTGGATATATCAATATCGGAATTAATATTGAATTCATTCATATCCCCATTTAGATATGTAGTTCCGGTTATCAGTCCGTTATAAATATCAAAATATCTCACACTTATATCGCTAAATTCCGCATTCATCCTATAGCTTTTGAATTTGCTATCTTTGTAAGATATATCTCCGTTACATTTAATATATCCATTATTTTCCGTTGATGCGAGAATATTATTTAACATAATCCGGGAATCTTTTCCTAATATGTTTAACAACATCTTATCAATTTTAATCCCATAATCAGGTATATAAAATGATAAATTATCAATGCTTCCATCAAAATCGAAATAAGGATTTTTAATGTCCCCGGTTAAAGATCCGTTTATACTTGAAACACCTGAATAAATTTTAACGAAATCAATATTCGGAATTAACTTAAGGGGTAAATTATTTAATGAGAAAATAATATTTATTGATGGTACTTTTCTCCGGAAATTTACTTTTCCTGACAATTTTGAATAATTGTCATTCGAATAAAAGGATAAATTCTTAACATCAAGTAATTCATCGAGCATATTCACAGATAATTTAAATCCCTTTAGTAAATTCCTTTTAATAAATAAGGAATCAGAATCAATTACCATAAATATATTCGGGTTTGATAATTTACCTTGTAAAGTAAATTTCGCATCGATGTTCCCACCTAACGGGTAAGATTTTACAATATTATTTAACGCCAGTAAATTAAATTTATTTAGTAAGATATTAGAATTGATTTTATTATCATGAAAATATAGATCTACAATTATATTGCCTCCTATAGAAGAATAAATGTTTAGTTCCTTTATGATTAACGCTCTATTAATATATGATACAAATGTGGTTGCAGGGATAGAACAATCTACACCGAATATAGTTCCCTCAAATGAATCTATAGAAATTATAATATTATCAATACTTTCTAATTTTACACTTAATAGTGTGTTCAACTTATGTAAATTCGATTTAGAATTAAAATCGATTAAAAATTCATCATCTATGCTTTTTCCATCCATATTGAAGATATCAATCGTATTATTACCTATTTTTATTCCATTCCCATTAATATGTAAATCACCTTTTGGATTACTCATCATAGATGATAAATCTGTGTTCATATATAAATATTTTATTTTTAGGTTCCTGTAAATAAAATTGTACAAACTTAATTTTCCGTAAATATCAGGATTTTCCCAAATTCCTTTAATTGTGAATTTACCTGATATATCCCCTTCCAAAGAATCGGATATGAGTTTGTTAATTATATTCAATTCAAAATCCTTCGTTAATAAATCAATATTCAATTCCTTCTTATTGGTTAGTAATTTACCTTTTGCATATAGTAATTTTTCTTTCTTTTCTATTAATATCGTATCGATATTTATTGAATCACCTATAATATCCAATTGAGCCCTAAATCGAGTATTGTCATATGTAGACAGATTTGCCTTAAGATATGTTTTGTTCTCCTTTCCTGAATAAACGATAATAGCTTCTGATTTTGCAAAGGAATTTTCCGCTCTTCCATACAGGTCATTAAGCAATAATGAATCTGTTTTTAAGGAGCATCTGAAAATTTGATCATTAAAATAGTAAACCCCTTCTGTAAATAATTTTGAATTTTTGTAAAAACCCGTTGTATTAGAATATTCAAGTGTATCATTTTTAATTAACATGTCACCTGTTATCCCTGTAAAATCATATATATCATAACTTGCAATATTTGAATTGATATTAGATTCTATTCTGTACATTCCAGCTTCTATTGTTCCCTTTATATCAAAAGAGCAACTTCCATCGATTGGAATCGAATCGATTGCAAAATAATTGATAAAATCCAATAATCCTTCTCCATTACCGGTAAATGTAAAGATATTTTTATCAATTTTGTATTGTCCGTAAAATTCCGCTTTAATTACATCCGATACTATATTAACATCACGAATTTCCATACTTGTCCTGTCTATTTCAAATAAACCCTGTTTGGACTTAAAAATAAGAGAATCGGATGTGAAATAAAGATTTTTTAATTTTATAAGTAAATTATCATCGGATATTTTTAAATTCAATTTTATATTCACATTTGAAAAAATCTTATAAAAACTGTTAATACGAAGTTTAACTTTTCCATTATCAATCTCAATATTATGTATAGTCAAATTAATGTTTGTTCTAAATCCCGGATTTAATGAATCATTCGAATTATCATTGTCTTTATGAACCACTTGAAAAAGATTTGCAATATTCAGATTGTTATCTTCTTTATATAGATTTAGTTGTGGTTGTATAAACCTTATGTTATCTATTACTATCCTTCTGAATAACAAAGATTTTATTAAACTTATATTTGCAACGGTTTCGGGAATATTAAGAATATCACCGGATTCTCTCGATACGACAAGATCCTTAAGAACAATAGAACCGTTGTATTTTAGATATATCTCACCATTCGTTACATCTCCATTTATTACCTGACACACAAACTCATTAATTTTTTTATCAAATGTATTATTCAGTGAATTTCCAATTTTTATAAAAAATAAACTAATTATAGATACAATAATAAGAAATATTACATAAAACAATATATGTTTTTTCATTAGTATATTGTCCCGATTGAAAGATAAACCCTGCCCCATTTGCTATCGGGTGAATGCATAGGATATGCCCAATCGAGTCTAATAGGACCTATAGGTGTGTTATATCTGATTCCAAGACCGGGATTCCAATAAACAACACTACTAAACATATTCTCTACACTATCTACAAGATTTCCGATATCTGCAAATGTAGAAATACTTACATTATATAAATCCGGAGAGCTTATACCAATATTACTACAAAAAAGGGCATTACCACCTATATTACCATATGGATCGCGAAATCCGATTGAATTTTGCTCATACCCCCTTAAATTATACGGGCCACCTAAAGTGAATTTTTGATCATATGAAATATCTCTACTTATTGAAGCACCAAAAACTTTTATTATTCCAATTTGATTTTTAAAGAATAATATGAAATTATTATACTTTTTTATTAGTGAAAATGATATATAACCTTTATATAAGTTATTATCTCCATGTAAAATTCCTCCCGAATATTGCAGTTTTGTATAATATCTATAGCCATTTGTCGGGAAAATGAAATTATCGGTACAATCCCTATTAAAATCAATATATGCGCTATTAGTGTGATATTTGTTTAAGCTTATCCTTTCTCCATAAATAACAGAATCATAAGTAGCAATTTGAAAATTAATATTAAGGGATACAAAATTATTATTCACCCATTGCTTACCGATTGACATTTCCGCATATTTTCTATTCTCTATGTAATTTATATAATTTTTATTATATAGATCCCCTATGATTTTAAAAGAAATCTTTTTTATAATAAAATATGGATTTAAATAAAATATTCTACCCTCATAAATATACCCCGAATGGAAACTATATGCATATCTGCCATGAATCTGAATCCAATTATTCATATTGAATAAATTGTTAAACCCCCATTCTGCTCTAACTGCCATAATATCAGGTGTTTCATAGCCAATTCCACCGAAAATCCAGTGTGTTTTAGCCGGAGACAGATAAAAAACTATATCTACACTGTCAGATTTTTCTTTGATCCCCTTTATATCGAATCTTACATCTCTGAATAAACCTGTCTCAAATATATTACTTTGAGATTTAATAAGATTCTTATATGAACATTCATCTCCTTCGATAATTTCCAATTCTCTTTCAATCACATTAAGATTAATTTTACCCGGATTATTAATATCTATAGACCTAATAAGTACCTTATTTCCTTCATCTATTAATATATTTAATGATGCATTACCATTACTATCATCAATCAAATTGATTTTTGTAAATATATTAGCGTATAAATAACCTAAATTCGAATATTCTTTCCCAATATTCAGTTCACTACTCCTAAGTATATCTACATCCAATGGTGAATTAATTTTCAAGCCGGATAATTTGAGTATTCTTCTCTTGTCAAGTATATAATTCCCTTTTATTTCAATACTTATAATTTTATACAGTTTCTTTTCATCAATGATAAACAATACTATATTCTTATTCTTAGCCTTTTTGAAATCAACTGTTATATCTGCATCAAGATATCCTTTTCTCTTGTAATAATCAATAATTCGTTCCTTTAAAATAGAAACATCATCGAAAACATACTTGACTTTTCTATTGTATCCGATTGCAGATTTTAATTTTTTATCATTAAATGATCTATTGCCTTGAAATTCAATTCTATCGATTTTATTTAAAGCATTTACTGAAACAGGTAAAATAAGTAAAATAAATAATACTTTATTAATAAACCTTCTCAAGTCTTGCTCCATGGTAATAGTGTTTTAAAATTTCTCTGAATCCATATCCCATACTCGCCATTCCTATAGCCCCATATTGACACATTCCTGCACCATGACCAAATCCTTTTCCTTTTATCGAAATGTTATTATTCGATTGCTTAATCGTAAAATAGGTACTTAGCAAAGACTTGCTTGGGTTTTGACTATTTCTCATCAATAGCCTTATGTTATTCTTAATTATCGAATATTGTCCTTTATTAGAATAAACGATGACCTCTATTACTCTTCTTGAAGGTCCTCTCTTAACTATCTTAATGTTTTTGATTTCTCCTATTTCATTCTCTTGTTTTCCGGTTAGATAAATAAGATTCTCCCTGAGCAATTTAAAGAAATCATTCCTATTATACTTTATTTCCCAATTGCTATATCTTGATCTGGAACAAAAACTTCTCCCTTTAAAAATAAAACGGCTTTTTGCATCAACTACGGGTGTAAGATACGGGACTTTTTTATCTGTCCACAATTCTCGTGCATCTGCTGTTATACCCCCACATGTTGATGAATATTTTGCATCAATTGGTTTGTGTTTATATGTAAGAATCAAACCTCTCGTATCCTCGCAAGCCATATCGGTAATATCGCTATTTTCCTTTATCCCTTTATAAACCTGATCCTTAATATCACTATGGAGATCGAAATAATTGTTCTTTCTATACATCATTTTTCTAATAGCATAAGTTCTTGCAGCAATAGCTTGAGCTTTTACAGCCTCTACTTTATCTAAAGAAAGATTCCCTATTTCATATGGAACTACCCCTTTTAAATAATCTTCAATATTTACTTCATTAATCACAGATATCTTGTTATTTAAATATAAAAATTTTAATGCTCCTTTATATCCTTTTCCATGTAAATAAAGCACCCCCCATGGTTTTTCGGTATAGAATTTTACCCAGTCACCAATTTTTTTAATATATTTATTATTATGTTCTGCATATATCTTATTACCTTTGATGCCAATATTCCACACAGAGAATGACTTTGATTTTCCTCTCATATTATTTGTTTCTACAATAATATTGCAATCGGAAGATATTGTAGAATATATTGTACTACTGGTTAAATGAATTCTAACAACCGGTTCCTGCTTGAATTGCAGTTTATGAATACAACCCGATAAAGATATAATAAATAAAATTAAAGCAATTTTGAATATAAATTTATTCTGCATAAGAACTCAAATCTTTCTATTGTCTCATATGCCACTTTTAGGCTTTCGCTAAATACAATTACACCATGTCTCTTTAATAGCATTATATGATAATCCTTAACTTTTTTTGATACTTCATTTGCCAATTCAATAGAACCCGGCTCATAATCGTCAATAATACAGATATCCGGTAATAACTCGGATTCAAGCAATCTATCTCTATCCGGTAATATACCTTTTGATGCAAAAGCCGTACTAAAGGGGGCATGAGTATGAACAATAGCTTTAATTATTTTATCTTTCATATAAGAATGGAGATGCATATTTACTTCCATTGAAGGTTTAATTTTATTATCATTATTGTAATTTAATTTATTGATATCCAATTTGATTATTTCGTTTCTCCTTAATCCGCCTTTATCATATCCACCCGGAGTGATATAGATATTATCTCCATTTCTTACACTAATATTTCCATCCGTTGAACATATTAATCCGTTTCTTTTGAGCAATTTGCCTGTCTCAATAATTTCATCGATTATCGCAATTTCAGATACATTCAATTATTTCCATACCTCCCATATACGGCTTTAAAACTTCAGGGATCTTAATACTGCCGTCTCTTTGCTGGTAATTTTCAATTATAGTTATAAATGTTCTTGGTGTAGCCAATCCAGAACCGTTAATTGTATGTACATAATGGACTTTATTATCCTGATTGGATCTGAATTTAATATTCATTCTTCTTGCCTGAAAATCTTCAAAATTACTTATACTCGATACTTCGAGATATTCCTTGCTACCCGGAGCATACGCCTCAATGTCATATGTTTTAGACGAAGCAAATGTCATATCTCCTGTTGATAAAAGCATAACTTTATACGGTATATTGAGAGCTTTTAGAATATCCTCCGCATCTCCCAACAATTTCTCTTGTTCCTCGTATGAATCATCAGGAAGTGTAAATTTCACCAATTCAACTTTGTTGAATTGGTGAACTCTTTTCAATCCCTTGGTTTCTTTGCCATATGAACCGGCCTCTCTTCTAAAGCAGGCTGTATATGCTGTATAATAAATCGGAAGTATCTCTTCATCTATAATGTCATTTCTATGAAAATTAGTTACAGGCGGCTCTGCTGTAGGGTTCAGGAACAAGCCATCTTTCTCTATATAGTACATATCATCTTCTAGTTTCGGAAGCTGTCCGGTACCTGTCAGAGTTTCCTTACTATTTAAGAAAGGGGGAAACATTTCGGTATAATTATGTTTTATAGTATGATAATCGAGCATAAAATTTATCAATGCTCTTTCCAATCTCGCTCCCAGTCCAATATAACATGGAAAGTGACTACCGGCAATTTTTGATCCTCTTTCAAAATCCACAAGATGATTGTTTTTAATTAATTCCATATGATTTTTAGGAACAAAATCGAACTCTCTTTTATCCCCCCATTCTTTGACTATTATATTGCTACTTGCAGATCCAACCGGAACGGATCTATGAGGGATATTCGGGACCCATAATGATAATTTTCTAATTTCATCTTTTATATCCCTCAATTTAGTCTCCAAATCTTTTATATTTTCCCCTAATCCCTTGGATTCATTAATATTCCTAATAAATGCATCAGAATCTTTATTTAGTTCTTTAATGGATCTTGAGAGAATATTTTTCTCGGATCTCATGGTATCAACATCTTTTGACAATTGAATTCTCTTATCATCAAGTTCAATTAATTTATCGATATCTATATTCTCTTTTTTATTTTTCACAGCTTCCTTTATAATATTATAATTATCTTTAATAAATTTAATGTCGAGCATTTTTCCTCCTGTTTTTCAAATATCTTATCATAAGAATGATGTACAATCAACCTAAGTTCGTTCTTTGCTTTCTCTAAATATCTTTATTATACCTAATACTAAAATAAAGATGAGAATCGTTCCGGCAATTATCCCTCCTACTTTTCCAAGAACAGTAAGTGAAGTTACAACAACAGAAGCCAATAGAATCCCTATAAATATAAATAAAAGGCTTTTCCAGAAAGATAATCCCAATAATACCGCGACCAAACTTCCAGTCCAGCCACCTGTTATTGGTAAAGGAATAGCAACAAAAAGCATTAATCCCAGCTCTTCATACTCTTCGATTATTTTACCTTTTTTCAATGATGACGAATGAAGTTTTTCAATCCATATTTTGAATTTACTGTTTTTTGATAAAAGTTTAGCCAACCATTCCCAGAAAAGGAGTAGGAATATTACAGGGATTATGTTTCCTATAATTGCCAGTATTACTGCCTGTGGAATGGGGATTTCCATCATTTGAATTGCAACTGGAATACCTCCTCTCAATTCGAATATGGGAAGCATCGATATAATTACTACTGTCAACTCTTTTGAAATATACATATTAAAGAACCGAATTATGCTCTCCTTATTAAAAGAAGCAGCATTCAAAATAATATTTGATATTAAAAATAGTGATATACTATTTAAAACGATTAAGTAAAACTTGTGAGTATACTTCGATTTTATTCTCATCGTATTTACCTTCTGGGGTTTTTGCTTTAATTGAAATTTTATCTTCATCTATTTCAAGTAATCCGGCTAAATTGCTTTTAATTTCCATTTTATAATCGGATAATTTCGGTTTATTTAAAATAATTACCGTATCGATATTGACTATGTTAATATCGATTTTATCAAGAACCTTTTTCATCATATCACTGCTTTTCATATTCATAGTCCAATCTTTGTTATCAGGGAACATTTCGCCTATATCCCCCATTGCACATGCTCCCAATATTGCATCGATCAATGAATGTAAAAGCGTATCGCCATCAGAATGAGCAATTGTTTCGAATGAACAGGGAATAAGAATACCACCCAAATATATACCTTTCCCTTCACGAAAATTATGTGAATCGAAACCGAATCCGATTCTTATATCGTCATTATTTATATATCGCTTCATAACTTCAAAATCCTCGATATTTGTAATTTTCTTGTTTCTTACATTACCTTTTACGATATTATAATTATTGCTAACCATTAAAAACGCTTCCATATCATCTGTAATATCTTGATTCCTATTTAAATCAAGAGCTTTCAGTATCAATTCCCTATTAAATATTTGAGGTGTTTGAACTAGGATAACACTCCTTCTGTCAAGTGTTTCAATTTCATTCTTTATATATCTAACTGTATCATCAGGTTTAATTGCTGGCACAATACAATCATAATTGCCTATATTACTTATCAAATATTTAATAAACGAGCAATTAATATTGGGCCTCGCAGCATCATGTATAGCAACATATGTACATTTAGAAGCTCTAACACCATTCAGAGATGAATCTTGCCTTCTCTTTCCGCCTTCAATAATCCTTACATTTTTTACCCCTGTCGTTAGTTTTTCTATTCTCTTAAAATCATCTCTTTGTGAGACGATAATTATCTCTTTAATCGATTCGATGTTTTGAAAAGCTTCTAAGCTATGAAGTAACAAAACCTTGTTATTTAATCTTAGGAACTGTTTTTTTTCACCTGTTTTCATCCTTTTCCCAATTCCACCGGCTAATATAATAGCACTTATTTCTATATTAACTTTTGTCTGCAAAGTACATTCTCCCATAACTTGTTTTGATACTACCATGTATTTTAACACTAATTTTCTTTCCAATATCAGATAGTCCATCGTTAACGATTATCATACTCCCATCACATAAATATCCAATACCCTGGTTCTTTTCTTTCCCTTTTTTAACTATATAGGTATCAACAATATCATCCTGATAATATATCTTTGTAAGTAGCTCCTGCATTTTAGAAACGGATATTCTCTTTATCTTATTATACTTAAAACTCCTGTTGTCCATCATACCTACAATAATTACAGTACAATCATATTTTTCCGCATATTTTACATATTGAATAGTACTATCATCTGATATTTCATTTGTTAATGCTATTTTATTATCCCTCAATAGATTTTTAAAAATCTGAAGTGTTTCAATATTTTTCACACTATCCGAATCTTTTTTTAAATCATTGTATATAAAGCTTGGAACTGCCGTTTCTCCCTGAATCATATTGTACGCAATAAGCTTCAATATCCTATTATCATAAATCGCTTCCTTATTTATTATATATGCCGGTTTCTTATTCTTTTTAAAAATATTAAACATACTTTACACACTCCACCAAATCATTTACACTTTTGCACTTAATAATTTTACCACTATTTTTTATCTCTTCTCTACTATAGTAAGGAATGAATATTTTATTAATGCCGAATCTCCTCGCTTCTTCGATTCTCCTTTTTATACCACTTACTGCCCTAATCTCTCCTCCTAAACCAATTTCACCTATAAAAACATTGTTTTTAGGTATTATTTTATTACTGTAACTTGAATATATAGCCATAAATATAGCTAAATCAATTCCCGGATCGTTAATTCTTATTCCTCCGACTGCATTTATAAATATATCCTGATTGCCAAGAAACAAATGCAATCTTTTTTCAAGTACAGCAATTATGGTATTAACCCTTTTATAATCAGGACCGTTTATAGAACGTTGTGGTATGCCATATTTTGTTTCGGATGCAATTGCTTGAATCTCTATTGCTATCGGTCTGCTCCCTTCTATGGTTGATCCTAAAACACTTCCCGAAATATCTATTTCACCCTTTGTTAGAAATATCTCTCCAGGATCTTTTACCTCCTTAAGCCCACTACTGCTCATTTCAAAAAGGCCAATCTCATCTGTTGAACCAAATCGGTTTTTAGCATTTCTTAATATTCTAAAATCATGATTACTACTTCCTTCGAGATACATAACGGAATCAACCATATGTTCAAGTATTTTTGGACCTGCAACAATACCACCCTTAGTAACATGTCCGATAATAAAAATTGGTATACCACTTGTTTTGGCATACTTTATTAACTTAGATGCACATAATTTAATACTATTTACACTCCCTTGTTGTGCTTCACTATCCGCATCGAAAATAGTTTGTATGGAATCGACAATTAAAAGACTGGGTTTGATATTTTCACAATATTCTATTATTTTGTCAACAGAATATTCTGCACATACTAAAAGGTCATCATTAACAACATCTAATCGATTAGCTCTCAATGATAGTTGTTGTACTGATTCCTCAGAAGATGAATATAATACTTTCGCCCCATTATTTGCTATATAATAAGCCATTTGCATTAAAAGAGTGGATTTCCCAATGCCTGGTTCACCACCAATTAAAACTACTGAACCGGGTACAATCCCACCCCCGAGAACCCTGTCAAATTCATATATACCTGTTAAAGACCTTTTCAAATTATCCTTCTCGATTTCAGTAATAGATTGTGGTGGTATAGAATTTGAAAATTCAAATCCATTAAACTTATTCTTTGATACTCGAGTCTCCTTGTATTCTACAAAAGTATTCCATTGTCCGCATGATGGGCACTTGCCAAGCCACTTTGTGGATTCAAAACCACATTCATTACATAAAAATTTAATTCTATTTTTTACCATTTCCAATCCTTATTAAATTTATATCGATGTACTTCGAAGGATTTTCTTTAATATCACTTATAAGATCGTTTAAATTTCCAATAGTTTTCATTGTTTCCGTATATAAGGAATCCGAACTGCTTAGTTTTGAAATCGAATTATTATCACTATTCAACTTAACTGAAAGATCTTTTAATTCCTCTGTTATCACAATCAAATTACCCATTAAACTATCGATTGATTTTGTACTTTCCTTTATGTTCTTTGTTGTTATCTCTATATTTTTCCTATTCTCAGACATAATCGAATCGGTTTGGGCAATTACAGAATTTAGATTATTCAGTATATTAACATTATTGCTTGAAATATCACCCATCTCGTTAAATACATTTTTGATTTTTTCAAACAGTATAAATATTTGGTCTAAACCAGTATAACTGCCATGTGCAGGTTTCGATAAATCATATAATTCATTGGATTTGCCAGGATATATTTCTATATATTTATTTTCAGCTATAACAGTTGTATTGATAAGAGTTATTTTCATATCCTTTTTTAATTTAACCTTATTTGATACCAACATTATCACTTTAACACTATCCCCGTCAATGAAAACACTTCCTACGGTTCCTTCTTTTAATCCTCTTATATATATCGGGTCACCTTTTCGTAATCTGTAAACATTATCAAAATAACAATTAATTTTATAGTAATTTCTTTTGAAACTAACATCATTCATCCATAACAGACCTATAGCAAGTATTATAATAGTAAAGAATATAAATGTCCCTACTTTAACAAAGTTCATTTTATTCATCTATTTCTCCTGTTTCAAAAAATATGCATCCTTAAATTCTTTTACATATTGATTTTCTGTTTTATTAAAATCATCAACCATACCGGAGAATGTAATTTCACCTTTTGATAACATAGCAATTCTATCCGATATACCAACAGCACTATTAATATCATGGGTTACGATTATGCTTGTTGTGTTTAATTTATTATTTAGAGTTAAAATAAGATCTTCAATTGCTCTGGCAACTATTGGATCTAATCCGGTCGTAGGTTCGTCATAAAATATATATTTGGGTCTTAGTATAATCGCTCTGGCAATTGCAGCTCTCTTTAACATACCACCGGATAAATTTGACGGATACATCGATGCAACCTTTTCATCCAATTTTACCATTCTAATTGCCTCTATAACTTTTCTTTTAATTGTATCATCGTCCAGATTATAGATATATCTTAATGCCAATCCTATATTCTCTTCTACTGGTAATGATTCTACCAAAGCTGAACTTTGGAAAACAAAACCAATTTTTTTTCTTATATCATAAACAGTATTTTTATCCAGTAATATATTATCAACATTTATACTTCCACTATCGCTATCAATCAAACCAACCACCAATTTAAGCAATACGCTTTTACCTACACCGCTTTTACCCACTATAGTAAGTATTTCTCCATCACGGAAATCAAGATTGATAGAATTCAATACTCTTTTACCATTAAAGCTTTTGCAAATATCTTTAATTATTACCATATACTAAATATTTTAATTATCATAAAATCCGCAAGAAAAATCGAAATTACGGAATATACAACTGCCGTTGTTGTTGCTTCTCCTACTCCCTTTGCTCCTTTAGATGCAGAAAGTCCGAAATAACAGGATATAGATGTGGAAATCGCACCAAACACGATACCTTTAACCATACTTTGAGCAAACTCAATCATATTAAAACTCTCCCTGATGCCAAAAAGAAACGATTGTAAACCAAAACCATGTATAAAAACAATATAGATCATTGCTCCGAAGATAAATAGGAATTGACTATATACAATTAAAATAGGGTATGAGATAAATGATGCAATCATTTTAGGAAATACGATATAATCATATGGATCTATCGCCATTGTTTTAAGTGCATCAATTTCTTCACTCACTTTCATGGTTGATATTTCAGCAGTAATTCGAGTTCCTGCACGTCCTACCAATGCAATTGATGCACCTAATGCACCGAGTTCTATAACAACGGATTTTGCTACTGCTTCAACTATGAAATATTCGGGTATGTATGAACCTAACCGATCCTGTATGAGAAAAACAGCAATTAAACCACCGAGAATAGATGCGATTGACACTACTCCTATAGAGCCTATTCCAATCTCTATTACCTCATTGATAATGAGATTTGTTTTTTTAAATATACCATGTTTTTTAAACATTGAGTGAAATAGTGTATAAAAAATACCACCAATATTATTTACAAAATATAGAAATTTATTCGGGAATAGTGATAATATCATCAGTATAATTTCCAAATCGAGTGCATTTACCATCAAATACCAATCTGATTTCTCCTACTGGCCCATTCCTCTGTTTTCCAACAATTATCTTTGCAATGTTTTTTTCCTCTACCTTTGTTTTATCGATAAAATATGGTCTATGAACAAAAATTACAACATCTGCATCCTGT
>JAGLYS010000280.1 GCA_023132105.1 Caldifarciminota bacterium | reverse complement strand
ATGTATCAAATCACAAATCCAATAAATTAACCGATGAAGATCTCAATTGGGCAGATATTGTAATCACAATGGACAATATGGTAAAATCAGATATATGTGATATGTTTAATTATAATTCTAAAATCTGGTTGACCAGTTCCTTCTCAAAAAAATTAAATGGTGAATTGATTCCTGATCCATTCGGTTATAAAAAGGAAGCATATCATAAAATGATGAAAGAATTGTTATATCATTTAAACGAATTGAAAATGTATTTAGCCAGGAATATTGTACGGGTTTAATATAAATTACAAATGTTTCTCGTAGAGGAATACATTTGTTTTTGTCTTTTCCCACAGCTCAAACCCATATCTTAATGATTCATCAAGAACTTCCCTTGAGAAAGGAAGAATGGTTGCAATGTTCTTAAATCCATTGTTTACAGCAAAAGATTCTGCCATATTGAAAAGCCTCATCATATTGTCTCTTCTTTTAAAGATAAGTTTAAATATATTAATTGTGTTATTTTTCCTTGAGAAATTATCACCTGCAAGAAAGATTGAATTATCTTTATCGGATAAACAATGAATACTACTTGAAATTATTTTTTTATTCATTCTATTATTTTCATAAAAAGTCCAGTTGATAGGAACAAAATCAATATCATCTATTGCCGGATGTTTTAATTCGTTATATTCTACATTTGTATTGATTACAGATTTTTCTACAAGAAGATAACACTTGATTTTCTTAAATCCTGATTTCTCAATAATATGAATACTTTCATAATTATGGAAATATGTAGATAACCTTATAATCCTTCCCCTTTTCTTTGCTTCATCGATTAGGTATTTATTGAGCATATCTCCATATCCCCTTCTCCTTGCATCTACATCCACTCTAAGCCCTTCAAACCACAATACACCATCAGGCATTATTGTTATGTTTGCCATCCCTTGTACTATATGATTATCTTCGATACATACAAATATCTTGTCTTTTCTTTCAATCCATTCATCAAAAACATCCGGGATATAATCGCCCCCTTCCCATATTTTCGATGAAATTTGAAGAATCCTTTCTTTATCGGACTGTTTTATCTTTCTTATCTTTATCATTTTTTAATACAGGGGAGCCATTACAGCTCCCCTTTTTTATCTTTGTTATGTTTTGCCCTATTGTGTCGTTACGATATAATGAATCCCCCATAAATTTGCATCATATGGAAGTGAATCATCGGATAATGTCCCATTTGATAATACATCAAAACCAACTCTGTATACACCTAAGTTATGCGGAGTTTTCCATGTACCATTATATGCATTGTGATTTACCGAATCCTGATGAAATTTCCATCTAAAGAAATATGAGTGAATAAATGCATGAGCATCATTTTTATTCGTATAAATCGTTATCTGTGCATAATCATCCGGTCTTACCTTTATAACATCTTCTCTTTTAACGAGCGTAGTTATATCAGTAATAATAGTATCGATCCCACTATTGTCAAGGTGCAATTTTATACTGTCTATTTGGATCTCATTGTTAACTGTTGTTATTTCAGTACCACTTATTGCATATATTCTCCATCCTCTGTGATATGTAGATACGGTATCTTTTTTGAATATTGCAGTTCTTGTCCAGATATCCGTAAAATTCTTATCAACAATTACCGTATCACCATCTTGTCGTGCAACAATATGGATTATACCTGGCATACTGCCGGAAAGTGAGACATAGGCAGAATCTCCAAGTATATCAATACTTATTGTCCTGTTTATTGCCTGTGTTGTGTCTCTTGTCCTAAACCAAATGTAAACTTCTTCAAATGCATTCAGAAGTGCAGGTGGAACGCCCTCTTCACCATAGTGGCCATCCGGTTTAAACCATGCAGTCTCGGTATCGATTAAATCCTCTATTGCATTCTTATCTGAATTAACAGGATTTAATCCGCAACCGATAAAAAAACCACCAACCAATAAAATTGTAAAGCTTATTAAAATAAATCTTTTCATATTAAAACCTCCTGTTTATTATGTTAACACATATTTGAATATTGTTCAATATCATACTTTCTTGACAAACACCTGTTTTTCCTGTAACTATTGACTATATTAATTGGAGAGATGTCCGAGTTGGTCGAAGGAGCACGATTGGAAATCGTGTAGCCGATGAGGCTCGCGGGTTCGAACCCCGCTCTCTCCGCTTATCAGCTTTCTCGGCTTATATTCCATAACAGGTCATTGGAATGTATAAGTAATTATTTAGATTATTTTTTCAAAGATCGATAGGAATATTTAATCACCACACCTATTTTCTAGGAAATTTACGGGCTTTTCTCTCTTCCAGTATCCTCTTAACCTCTTCACGAAATTTATATTCATAGACTACGAATTTTGCCATCTGTTCATCAGATAAGATATTAGAAATATCTTTAAGAAAGATATCCTTTCGATTAATTGTTTCTTTCTCATACTCCGTTACCTGATTAATTTGACTCTTAACATTTCCTATATTATTATCCTTTATATCTTTTACTAAAGATCTAATAATACTCAATTTCTTTTTGTTCAATGTTTTAAGGTCTTTTCCGAAATTCCTATACCTTGGCAAAAATTTATCAGCCTGTTCATCCGTAAGTTCCATATATTCTACTAATTTCCATATTTTTAATGTCTCTAATTTTTTGAGTCCTTTGGAATTGTTCTCGCGGCTCGGATTAGCATTAACAGGTATTGTGAAAATAGTACATAGAAGAAATGATATTAAAAAATATTTTTTCATCTATTCCTCCATTTATATATTCAAATTGTCTAAATTATACATATCATAGTCAACTGTTTCATTGATGTAATTCATTAATTCTTTAGAAGAAATTTCATCTAAATCTTCGCAAATATCTGTGTAAAATACTTCACTTGCCACCTGATCCACCCAAAATGCATACATAGAATTAATATTATTTAATCTCCTGTTGTTCCATGTGACTATTGTGACAATTATTGCAAATAGTGCTACACCAGCGACCGCAAATCTCTTCATATAATATAACAACCCATTGGGATGGTACTGCTCGATTGAAGCTATTACATTTTGTCTGTTGATATTTTTTTCTGAATCGGATATATCACATTTAACATCTTTTGCTAAATTGCATATTTTTATAATGTCATTACAATCACCCCTGCCTTTATTTTTCATTACATCTTTCATTTCCTTTTCACTAATCCCATATATATTTCTTAATAAATCAATTTTATCTTTCTCGTTCTTCATAATAGCTCCTTCAAATACCTTTGAAGTTTTTCAATTGCTCTAAAGTGAAATGATTTCACAGTTCCCTCTTTAATACCAAGCGATTCCCCTATTTCTTTGTGTTTCATTCCCTCATTGTTGTGCATTAAAAATACTGCTCTTTCCTTTGTAGTTAGTTTAAGCAAAGCCCTTTTAATCATTATTTTTTCATCTATATTCGAATGTTCCGATTGCAAATCATTATAATCGTTAATGGACCTGTCTTTTCGCATCTTCTTTATGTAGTTAATCGATGTATTATAAGTGATTTTTGAAAGCCATGTTTGCAAGGATGAATTGAATTTAAATCCGGACAGATGAGTATAAGCCTTGAAAAAGGATTCTTGAACAATATCTTTTGTGTCCTCTTCATTTAGTGTTAAGCTATAGGCAATGCTGTACAATTTATCTTCATATCTCATCATAATCTCCTTATAAGCTTCCTTTTCACCCTTTATTACTAATTCAACAAGCTCTCTATCACTCATCTTCATTTATATAGACTCCAAATGAAAAGAAATAGTTTACATTAAAAGCAATTTTCTTACCTTTTTAAAAAAATCAACAGCAATATCCGACGCATAATCCGGATAGGTCCATGGTAAAATAGAAAATGTTTTATTACGGTATATAAGGGTTATTTCACCGTATATACCATCTCTAAGATAAATTCTGTGAGAGAAATCCTTTGTTGATGCAAGAATCAACCTTGATAAATTTAAGTATCCGGGGTCAAGATTTATCATTCGCTTTCCATTAAGAGAAAATTCTTTTTCAATAGTAATTGTCGTATTTTTTATATCTGCCAAATTATTCTCATATATCAGTTTGGAAAAAGCAATCCAAAATCTCTTTATCCCATCTCCCATCTCTTCATTGTAATAATCCGTAAATGTAAAATTTATAGGTTCTGTTCTATGAGAGATTTTTCCAAATTTCTTTATAAGAATCTCCTCTACATTCTTCCAGACATTATCAGATACTAAAACACCAATTATTAGAATTGCCTTGGGGTTTTCCATCAATTTATCCCAAACATTTTGAATATATATGGTAGAGTGAAAATAGCGATTATACTCCCCACTGAAAGATAAGGACCGAATGGAATCAGCGAACTTCTGTTAGCTTTTTTTGCAAGTATAAGTATCCCCCCTATAATAGCTCCGAGAAAAGACCCCCAGAATAAAGCAGGTATAATGGCATAGATTCCCAAAAATGCCCCTATAATCCCTATCAATAAAATATCTCCACTTCCCATAACCTCTTTTTTCCATATTATTTTCCCTGCTACCTTTATAAAAGCAATGATAAACATACCTATTATTGCTCCCAATACAAAAACCTTAAGAAACATCATTAAATCATGCATATAAATGAAGAAATTAAATATTAGACCTATGAATATCGACGGGATAGAGATTATATCCGGGATTACCATATTAAAGGAATCTATCATAGAGATAATAAAAAGTGAGATTGAGAAAAAAAGATATTTAAAGAAAAGAATGGATATGCCGAAATAGTAAAAATTGACTAAGAAAATAATACCAACCGATAATTCGATTATAGGATACCTAATAGAAATTCTCTTGTGACACCCCCTACATCTTCCCCTTAATATGATATAACTTATTATAGGTATATTATCATAAGGTTTAATTCTTGCTCCGCAATCGGGACAATGCGAAGATGGAAATATAATCGATTCACTTCTCGGAATTCTGTAGATAATAACATTACAAAAACTGCCGAATATAAGACCGAAAATAAACATGAAAATATAAAATATAATATTCATTATTATTCCTTTTTATAAACAAGAATGGAATCTTTTTTTCTGTTATAATAAAAGACGGATCTATCGGGTAATGTTGGAATACCTTTTACATATTGTTCATTAATAAGAGTTCTTAAATCTTTAGGAACATACCCATAATCTTCTCTATATTTTCTATATGCTTTTGTTAGGTATATTTTTGCATAATTCTTTATATTATGTAGTGCTCCTTCGCGTTCTCTATCATTTTGTGCATTATTATATATCTCAATCCAGAGTAACATACCCGTATAATAATCACCCATTTTCAAATGCATAAAAGGAATGAAATGTGATATTTTCTCAGGACAATCGGGTTTTTTTATAGCAACTCTGAACCAATACTCTGCAGCATTATAGTTTTTATACCAGATGTATGAAAAAAATCCAAGAAAAAAAGGCATTCTCCAGCTATCGGGTATATTTATCATACCCTTTTTCAATAGTTTCTGACATTCTTCCCAATTATTACCATCCGTTCCTATAAGTGTTGCTCCGAACGAATAAGATTGCTCAAAATATGGATCCAGATTTGTAATACTATTGAATATATTATTAAGATAAAGTACATCTGCTTTTTTTTCTTTTCTGTCTCCATAATATTGTAACGATTTAAACCAGATATAATCTGCATATAGAAGATTAAAATCCGTTGCTAAATGAGGACTGGTCATCTCTTTAGGGATATAATCGACATTTTGTATAAATTTATCCCTATATGAATAAATATCAATTAAATTGTTATTTAATACATATATTTGGAATATGGCAACAAATATGAAAAGCCATAATATTATCCTGAATATTTTTCTCATCAGAATTCTTTTCGTTCAAATATTATAATGGATAAAATAAGCATGATAATCATATAAAGTACTCCGTATGAAAGCACATAAACAATTTGATTGAATGAAATGTTAATCCCATGTGTGACTTCTTTCTGTATATTATAAAAACTTAGGTTGGGAAGTATATAATATGCAATTCTGCTCAGTATCTTTAAAAGTTGATTCCCTGTCATTATAGAATATTCATAAACATCCATAGCAAAATGACCTGCAAAATATACACCGAAAGAAAATACACCCGTAAGGATTGGTGTTGCTGAGAAAGATGAAAAAAACATTGTTACGGATAGAATTATCATCAATTCGACAATCGAGAAAAGTAAAGATAATAAATATTGAACATTATAATTAATATGAAGAAATTTTATAAAAATAAAAGCTATAATCGATAAAATTATAGTTATAATTATAAAAACAGTGGATAATCCGAAAAATTTACCCAACATAAATTCCCATCTTTTAATTGGTTTAGATGCATAGAGATATATTGTTTTCTTTTCAATCTCATCATATACAAGTCTTGTGCCAACAAATATGATAATAATCAACCCTATAAGAACAGGTAAGGAAAGGGCGATATCAACTACAAGTTTGTTATATTCTCCTAACATCACATTATTGAGAAATAGAGATGCAATAAAAATAACAGTTCCAAATATCACCATCGAAATCAATGTAAAATTCTTAAGAGATTCAAGGTATACGACTTTAGCAATATAATAACTATTTCTCATTGTTATTCCCTATTTTAAATAAACTCATAAATTCATCTTCAAGATTTCTTTGTAATGGTAATAATTTTATAATCCTGCCCTTTGCATTCACAAGCATCATCCTTATCAATTCATCCTTTTGTCGCTCACTCTCGATTAGCAAAAACACTTTATTGCCTTCTATGTCTATAATATTTCCATACCTGGTTAATTCGGATATATTATCCCTGTCTTGTAATTCGATTTTTACCTCGTAATAACCTTTTGGATTCGCAAGCATCTCTTCAAGTACTCCTACTCTGATTAATTCACCCTCCGCAATTATTCCAACCCTATCACAAATCATTTCTACATCCTGTAATATATGGCTGGAGAACAGAACCGTTTTGCCATTCTTTTTTAATTCCAATATAATATCTCTTACCTCTTTACGACCTATCGGATCAAGTCCCGATAGTGGTTCATCCAATATAATAAAAGGTGAATTATGTAAAATAGCATGAGCAATACCAAGTCTTTGTATCATTCCTTTCGAATAAGATTTTATTTTCATTTTTTCTATACCAAAACGACTAAGCCCCGTAAGTTGAATAACTTCACTAATTCTATCTTTCAATTTTGTCCCTTTCAAACCCAAAAGCGAACCTGATATGTTCAAAAATTCATAAGCTGTCAGATAATTGTGAAAATATGGATTTTCCGGCAAAAATCCTATCAGTTTCTTATATTCTATATCATTTACAGAAATATTATTTAATAACACTTTCCCTGTATCTGCTCTAAGAATACCAACAATAATTTTTAAAATAGTTGTTTTGCCTGCACCATTCGGACCTAATAATCCGAAAATCTCCCCCTCGTTTATTGTAAATGAAATACTATCAATACCTCTATGCTTAATTCTAAAGAAAGCCGATCTATATGTTTTACTTAATTTATCAACAATAAGAATATTATTCATTAATAATATATTATTACAGATAGGAAATTAGTCAAGTCAATTATTTTTTCATTGGTATATAGGTATAGACATACTTACCACCTTTGCTATAGAAATTCAAATATAATCACCCTCACCTCTAATCCTCTCCCCTCAAGGGCGAGGAATCAAAGGGAGGGAATAGCCACGAATT
>JAGLYS010000028.1 GCA_023132105.1 Caldifarciminota bacterium | reverse complement strand
GGGGTTAAACAGAATATAATTTGACCTGTTTTATGTTGATAAAAATAGCAATTTTCGGAACCAATTTCAGGTCTGATGTCTACAACCATAGGGTTTAAAAAGTGCTGATAAGCTTCTGTTATACCTGCCTCATGTGATTCCGGTTCAACGGGAACGGAAACATTTGCAAGTTGAGCAACTTCTTTCCCAAATGCTCCTGCTGCATTTATAACAATGGTAGAATAATATGTGCCTTTGTCTGTTTTTATGCCATTTATTTTATTGTTTTTAATCATAAATTTGTTTACTGTTTCTCTAAATTTGTAGTCTACACGATACTCTAAGGATTTCTTATACATATAGTATATGGAAAGCATTGGTGAAGCACTGCCATCATTAGGAGAGAATGTTCCGCCTTTTAAGCCATAGGGACTAATACCAGGAATAATTTCTCTGATTTCCCCGGCATCTTTCCAGTCAATATTAAGATTATGCTTTTTTTGTATCGTTAAAAGATTTTTTAGTGTTTTTTCATCCTTTTCCGTATAAACAGGATATGTATAGCCCCCTTCGAACCATTCGATATCATCACCGTTTTCCTCTTCCCAGAGAGAAAACAGCTCAAGACTCTTTAGGCATATTTTAATCTTGGATATTTGGGAATGTGTTGCCCTGATTCCGCCAATTGCAGATTTGTTCTGTCCCTGTCCGGGGCTTGGATTTTTATCGAGAACAAGAACTTTTTGTTTGGCTTTTCCAAGATGTAGGGCAAGGGGAACACCAATACTACCCGCTCCAATAATGATTACATCATAATTATTCATCATTATTCTCCCTTGTGGAAAATTTATTAAGCTCAACCTCGATAAACAGAGGTCGATCGGTGTTTACAACAATATTCTCTTTCGGAACACCTTCCTGTTTCAATATATTTTCGATTATAGGTTGGCATGTTTTCCCGCCACATGCCCCCATACCAGCTCTTGTTATAATCTTAATCTGGTTCATATCATAAATGCCCTCATGGATTAGTTTTCTTATATCTCCTGCGGAAACCCTTTCGCATCTGCAAACTATAACATCATCAGGCATATTTTCCGTCCTGCAAAGATCGGATTCATCAAACTGTTTTTGAATTTTTATCCCAATAACATTTTTTGCATTATTTCCGGATACCTTCAGCTTAAGAAGAGGTGTTCTGTCATTTTTCCTGATATCCTTTATATCCAAAATCTCAACCATCTCGACATCATTCCCATCAATATCCACGGATTGAACGATATCTCCAATACTAATTGTGCCTTTTCTAAACTCGAAAGGTATAGTAACAACAGCATAATCCGGTGATTTTCTAAAATCTACAAGACTAATGGCAAGCCCCGGACATATGGCAACACATTGTTCACAACCAATACATTCATCAATATCATAAATTGGGATATTCATAATCGAATCACCATCCAGTTTAATACAGTCCTTAGGACAAACGGTTATGCAGGGATTGCATGGAATTTCCTGTATACAGTTGATAATAGGGAATACCCCTTCTTTCTTATCTGTTGTTTTCATTTTAAAGGATTTTCCGGGTTTCATTTTAAGTATATTTGCGGTATTTTCCCATTCCGTAGGAATAGAGATCTTGTTTTTTATGAAATGATTTGCTATTTTAACACCGAGGATCTTTCCTGAATAAATTGCAGAAGATGCTTCAGCTATCTCTTCGGCATCACCTGCTGCGTAAACATTCATATTGTATAGTCCGGCTTTTTTATAAAATTCATTAACCGGATTAAGACCGACAGCCACAAGGATTGTATCGCATTCGAATGTCTTTTCCGTTCCGTTTATAATACTGAATTTTTCATCTACTTTTGCAATGGTAACGGATTCAACAAATTCCTTCCCGTTTGCAGAAACAACCGTGTGAGATGTGAGTATCGGGACACCAAATCGTGCAAGTTTATCTTTATGTACCTTATATCCACCTACTTCCTTCATCGCTTCTACAAGCCCTACAACGGGGATACCAGCCTGGAGAGCATGATAGCCAGCTATCAAGCCGACATTACCGCCACCAACAATAAACAATTTTTCAGATGCTCTTATAAGATCTCTGTTAACAATAGTCTGAAAAGCACCTGCCCCATAAACCCCCGGTAATGTATTTCCCTTAAAAACAAGAGATTTCTCTCTTGCCCCGGTTGCGACAAGAAGTACTTCCGGTTCGATAAGAATATACTCCTTCATATCTCTTAAGATGCCAACCTTTTTATCACTATAAACACCTACAGCCACGCTATTTGTCCAAACCGAAGTTGATTTGCCTGTTTCTATTTTATTTTCTAAAAGCGTTGCAATATCTATTCCCCTTGTTCCTGCATAACATGCATCTTGTGAACCGAAGAACTTATGTGTCTGGAGAACCAACTTACCCCCCATTCTATGCCTGTCATCTATTATTATTGTTTTAATCTTGTACTTACTAAGTTCTATGGCTGCATTCATACCTGCCGGACCGCCTCCTATGATTAAAACATCTGTTTTTAATTCTTTGGGGGGAGTAAATTTAGGGATTTTATTATTCTCAGGAAGTTCCGGGTAGTTTTCAAGTGGCTCTACCCTCATTCCTGCTTTTAATGGGGTCATACAAGATTTAACGGGGAGACCGTTTATAGTTACCATACATTGAGAGCATTGCCCGTTTGCACAAAAAATACCCTGCGGTGATTTGTCTTTCGGATGATGCCCGAAAATTTTGATATTATTGGCAAAAAGACTCGAAGAGAGCATTTCTCCCTCTATCCCCTCAAGTTCTTTTCCATTCCAGTAAAATTTTACCTTATTTCTTTCCCTTGTCTCTAATATTGGATGTGAATCTATTCTTAAATCCTTCATTAGACCTCCCGAATGATTATGCCATATATTAATATATGGCATAAATTATGTCAAGAATTATCATAAAATAATTTTATATATAGATATATATAACAGTTACAAGAAATCGTAAATTGTAGGGGCAGACCTCTGTGTCTGCCCTTTCCCATTTCGTGCAATTTGTCTCCAATTTGTGTAATTAAATTAAAAAATATTCTCCCTCCCCTAAATGAAATTCGTCTCAATTCGTGAAATAAAGATGTAATTTGTTCCCTTCTCTTCTCTTTGTGTAATTCGT
>JAGLYS010000279.1 GCA_023132105.1 Caldifarciminota bacterium | reverse complement strand
CCATTTGTATTGTATCTTCTCTTATATATACTTCTATTGCTTCTTACATCCTCCCATACAACAGTAAAATAATTATCATCCATAGAAACATCAGGTTTATAACAGTACTCTGTCTCCGGACACTGGTCTATCCTGAAATTCGAACCTGAAGGAGAACCGGTATTATCGTATAGTTGACCATATATATCATAATTTCCATCTCTCGAATCTACCCATACAACAGTAAAATTGCCAGAATTATCCATAGAAACAGATGGGTCATACTGAAAAGCACTTCCTACGTCATTATTTATAAGGAAATTACAACCAAGGCCTGTTGTATCACCGTTTTCATCAAACCTCTGTCCGTATATATCATAATTTCCATTCCTGTAGTCCTCCCATACAACAGTAAAATTTCCAGAAGAGTCCATTGAAACAGATGGGTCATACTGATAAGTACTTACTCCATCATCATTTATGAGGAAATTGGAACCAACCTTACTCCCTGATGCATCGAACAACTGTCCATAGATGTCATACTCACTCCCACTCCTGTAATCCTCCCAGACAACTATAAAATTACCACTAACATCCATTGCTATCTTCGGATCATATTGATTATAACTCGTTCCATCATCATTCACAACCATCCTTGGTCCTATGGAATCACCACTATGGTTGAATCTCTTTAGGAATATCTCCTGCCCCGAACCGGATACAGAATATCTCCAGACAACAAAGATACCAGAATCACTCACCGCCACATCAGGATCCCAAATACTTCCGGAGTAAAGAGGAAAACTCAAATCCTGTTGTGAGCCATCCGTCAGAAACCACTGACAATAACCATACTCAAAGACAACAAGTATACTATCACCATAAACATCCATTGCAGGATCATATTCATTAAAATAAGCCACCAGGGTACTAACCTTGAAATTTGAACCAACTATATTTCCACCTGTATCATAGAATTGTCCGTAGATATTTTGAGCACCATTCCTTCCATCATCCCACACAACGAATGCATCACCATTGGATAAAACCTCAACTGTAGGTTTAAAGTTATTGCCACCGGTTGTGTCATCGTTCACCCTGAAGTCATCCTTAATAACCTGTGCATTAAGATTTGGACTTAAGCAAAATAGAAACATCATTACAAAGATTAAAATAATTTTAAGTTTGAACATAAGAACCTCCTTCTTTTGACATCATAATAGGGATTGTCAGTTTGATAATGTTTACCCTTCCCATCTTTTGACGGATTAAAAATATCATAAAATATAAAATTCATTTACTAAAAGTTATAAATAAATTATATACCATCACTATTTAATGTCAAGGAAATATTCAAGATGTCTTGGGACTATGCTTGTTAAAATATTCTTCCTGACATTTTATCTTCCTGTCTGCATGCAATACATTATCTAAAATTTGTGCAATTAAGATTGGTTAAAGACAGATTTCTGCTTTCGCAGAAATGACAAAGGAGGGAGATAGGAATAACAATGATACTAACGGGAATGTTAATCGCCAAATTGATTGCTTCAATCCGAATTTTCCAGTGCTACCTGGATTGCATAGTATGCCAGTTTTGCTGAATAATCAGTGTCGAAAAGTGAAGGATAATATTCTGTATGCCAGCCATGAGCATCGTCTATATGCCATATATTCCAACCGACTTTTCCCGTGATACGCTTTTCAATTAATACTTCTAATATGGCTCGATATGTGGATGCCTGTTCTTCAAGAGCTGATTGCGAATTGCCATTTTTCAACCATACACTTGCTTCTGTAATATGAAATTCAAGATTATTATTATGTGCCCAATCAATCATATTTCTTAGACCGTTTAGATTTTCAAGTGTTGCCCAACCATTATCAACATGTGCCTGCCAACCTATACCATCTACCCTGAGACCCTTGTTCCTTAGATATTCTATTGTTTCTATAATTAATTCCCATGAAGCACTGTTGGCTTCGTTGTGGTTGTAAATAAATTTCAAATCCGGTGCATACTGTTGAGCAATTTCAAATGCAATTTTTATATAAAGCGGTGTGTTGTTTTCGTCATTATCCACCCCAATCTTATACCATGGGCATTCCCAATCTGTTCCCGGTTTATCTGTATGCCAATCACCTTGTATGACCGTTTCATTTACTACATCCATATATTCAAAACCCGGTGTCCCATTGTACCGTTCACAAACTGCAATAAAAAATTCCCTTAAATTAGATTCGAGTTCTCCAGCGGTTCTCCAATCATCTTTTGCCCATTCGGAACATTGCGGACCAATTGGGCAATGCATTCTTAAAATTTGATTATTATCGATAATGTGTTGAATCCATGCATCAGCTCGAGTCCAATTCCAATTTGTTGGATCCGGATGGATAACCGCCTGTTTAAAATCATTTTCAGGAGTTACATAATTAAACTCTCGATCCATAATCAGGGCAGTATTGGTTCCAAAAGCCCAAGAACCTGTTGTAGCCCCGATAATTATATTATTGTCAGAATATTTATCTTCTACAATTATTCGCAGTCGTCGTCCTGATGGTTCGGGTACTTTATTAAGGTTGCTCATATTTGTACATCCCAAAACGATAAGGATTATTATCAGGATGATACCGACGATTTTCAATTCTCTCATCATTAAATATAATCCGGATTGAACAGAAAATCAAATATAAATGTATCTATGTGATGTATACAATTATCCATCAATGAAAACAACACAGGCAAGATTCCCTGAAAAGTGTATTATCTATTTTACTATGAGTAATAGACATCAAACATCAGATACCTCTGAAAGGAAAAAAATAAAAACGAATTTCACGAAAGAGAAATATCCTTTAACTTTCCCTCCACAGGTGGGAGGGAATTGAAGGGAGGGGGAAAACTAACCATGTCATTGCGAACAAAGTGAAGCAATCCCAATAGAGTAAATTTAGATTGCTTCGCCTGCCTGTGCATTACACGCAGACAGATCGTTTCATTTCTCGTAATTACAATTTTCCGAATTTACAATTTACGATTTACGAACTTGTAACTTGCCACTTGATACTTTTAACTGTTTAGTATGTCTATACCTATCTATAGTAAATTTTGATATTGTTTCTGATAGACATAGAATAGGAGATGTATTATAATTATTATATAATGTGACACCAAATCGAGATGAATGAAAGAATTACAATTTGCAAGTGTAAAAGATAAAACAAATAAGGAGGTTTCTATGTATTTAAAAGGATTATTTCGCAGGAGGAGAATAATAATTCTCATGGTAGGATTATTTCTTATCTCATCAGCGATTTCAGGAAGTGTTACACATATCTGGCCCGAATCGGGGATTAACGAGGTTACGACAT
>JAGLYS010000278.1 GCA_023132105.1 Caldifarciminota bacterium | reverse complement strand
GTTGATGATGGAATTATAAAGGATGTCGTAAAAAAGCAATTTGTCGGGAAAGAATATAAAATGGGGGAAATTTGCGATTATACCGGGAATATGATTATACCCGGATTTGTGGATGCTCATACACATTTATTAAAGACCGAGGTTAGAAATCATAGGATTAATCTTAAAAATATAAAGACTAAAGATGATATGTTTAGTAAATTATCTTCTTCAAAGAAAGAAATAATTATTGCCGAGAATTTTGATGAATCTAAAATAAGGGAAAAAAGTTTTCCGACAATTGAGGAACTTGACAAAATAAGCAAGAAAAGACCGATAATTATAAGGAGAATATGTGGTCATATAGCGTTCATAAATAAAAAAGCTATAGAAATACTATCGGACTACTTTTATAGTATTGATCCGAAAGGAATATTAATTGAAAAACAGGTATTTGCACTTGATGAAATATTCATGGAAGATGATAAGGTGCTCATTAAGAGGCTGGATAAAGGAATAAAGAATGCATTGGAATTGGGAATAACATCCATAGGGGAGATTGCAGGAATGAATGATTTTAAAATTTACCAGAGACTAAAACTTAAAAAGGGATTGAAGATAAGAATTTCGTTATATATGCTTGAAAAACATTATAAAAAAATGAATAATTCCGGATTAATGGGTGGTTTTGGCGATGAATATCTAAGTATACAGGGTATAAAATACTTTATGGATGGTTCTATCGGTGGATATACAGCAGCTATAAGTTTTCCTTATAAATATAATGATACAAAAGGTATAATCTTACAAAGAAATTTTAAAGAGAAAATAAAATCACCGATAAACAACAATTACCAGATATTAACACATGCAATAGGAGATAGAGCTATTCAAAATGCTATAAATACATATAGTAATTATAAGGTCGCTGATTATATACTTAGAATTGAACATTCGGAAATATTGAATAACAATATGATATATAGAATTTCTAAAATGCCTATAGTTCTGGTTATGCAACCCAATTTTGTCAGAAACTGGGACTATGATGATAATGATATGTATGAAAGAAATCTTGGTAAATATGCCGGTTTAAATAACAGATATAAAGATATATTGGATGCAGGTATTAATTTAGCATTTTCATCGGATTCAATGCCAATGTCACCACTTTATGGAATAGGGAAAATTACAAGTTATAAAAGGGAATCACAGAGAATTTCATTCGAACAAGCCCTTGATTGCTATACCAGAATAGCTGCAAAAGCTATAAGAAGAAATGACATTGGTATTATTCAAAATGGTAAAAAAGCTGATTTTACTATAATAAATAATAATAAAGAGAAAATCAAAGCTACAATAGTCAATGGTGTAACCGTATTCTCAAAGGAATAGTATGGAAAGAGAGGATATTTTGGATTTACTTGCGAATATTTCAAAATTATTGGAAATAAAAGGAGAAAATGTTTTTAAGGTTAGAGCATATGAAAATACAATCAGGGAATTAGGGGCATATAAGGGCGATATTATAAAAGATATAGAATTTGGAGAAAGGAGGTAAAGATGATTGAAGAAGATATTAAGAAGGCAAAGGTAATTATTATTAACGGTTTTTCAAATGAAGAGTTGAAGGAATTTTTATCTTTCTATAAAAAAAACCCGAATTTACCGGTTCCAATTTTTGCAACCGTGACTGACAATTCAATCGAATTGAAGGTAAAGGATTTGTTAAAGGAATTGATAGAAGAGAATGCGGTTTTTAATAAAATGTTAAAGGAGAGCAGGAAGAACAAAGATAAAAAATGAGTATTCTTATAGTCGGAAGAAATGGATTTATTGGCAACTTACTTGTAACCAATCTTAAGCAGTATGATTGGATATATATAGAAAGAAATGACAATCATTATCTAAATGAAAAGTTTATTTTCGAAAAAGACTTTCTTCATGATGAAATTCTTTTCGATTTTGATACATTTATACTAACAATTGGAAGTGGTAATTTCAAATATTTTCTTGATATAACAGAGGATGAATTGAATAAGTCTTATAACGACAACTTCAATAAGCCCTTTATATATTTGCAAGCGGTTTCTAAATATTTCAAAAAGAGGGGAAAGGGTAATATTATTGTTATAAATTCATTATCTGCTATAAATATAAATAAATATGGAGCAACATATTGTTCTTTTAAATCGGCTTTATCAATGCTTGTAAAGGTCATAAGAAAAGAACTTAAAGAATACCGTATAAAGATTAGTCAAATTTACCTGCCTCCCATAAATAGTCCAATGACAGATATGTTGCCTGAAAAAATCGACAGTGGTTATCTCGATAAAAAAGAGGTTTTAAGTATTATCAATGATACGATAAAAAACTGTAATAATAGGGATATTACCGTAAAAACAAAAATAAAATGCAGATAATAGAAATAAAAAAGGAATTATACAGGGACTGAAATAATTTTTAACCGATATATGAAGATGTTAATAACAACTGCTCATAAAAGGGAAATCGAATACTTAAGATGTATTAAAGATGCCGATTATTATATAAACAGGGGGCGGAGTGCTATTGAGTATTATCAGAACATAAAATTATTGGTTGAAAAAAACAGGTATAGTGCAATTGTTAATTTTGGTATTGCGGGAACAATTGACAGATCGCTCCCTATTGGAAAAATTGTCCATATAAGAAAGATATTTTATATCGACTCACATAGTTTGAAAATTCTTGCCCCTGTGATAGACATAGGAAATATAGAGAAGAGAGCGGATAATTTATTAACACTTACGGATTTGAACAAGAATTTGAATAAGAATGCAGATTATTACGGTTCAATACTTGATCTCGAGGGATATTTCGTAGCTCTTGCCGCAAGAGAGATGAAAATACCTGTTTTTATTTTCAAGGTAATTTCGGATTATAATGAAAGGTTTGAAAATATCGGCGACAATATCATCAAGGATGCATCAAACTCTATTGTTAGTAAATATATACCAAAAATAGAATATATAATTGAAAATGAATTCAGGAAGGAATTTTACTATCAGTACAGGTTTTATAACAAGCAAATTTTAACAAAAATAACCGAAGAAAACAAAAAGAAGCATCTTACATTTACCAATAGGCAGTATCTATATAAAAAACTCCTTATTGGAAGTAATACCAAAAAGAAAGGAACACATAAAATCGAGAGAATATATATCGAAAATGAGGTATGGCAGACAGAAATAGGAAAGAAGTTTGTTGATCATTTTCCACATTCCAAGATTATCAATATTGACAATTATTTGAAATGTTTTTCTTATCCCGGAAGAAATTATTATGAATCCAAGGATAAAATGAATATATTTTTGGCGAAGAAGAGAGGAAATATGTTGAAAGCAACCCCGGAGAAATATGGACTCCCAGGAACAAAAGGATATGCAATGACAAGTATGTTCAATTGTTTGTATGATTGTGAGTACTGTTATCTGTCCGGATATTTCAAATCGGGTGATATGGTAATATTTACAAATTATGATGATATGATTAAGGAAATTGACAGAATAAAATCAAAGGAAAAGAATATAATAATTTATGCAGGAGATTTTTCCGACTCGTTGCTTTTTGACAATATAACAAAATTTACGGACTATTTTTATAATTATCTTAAAAATAATCCTGATGTAAGTATGGAGATCAGAACAAAAAGAGGAAATATAAATAATCTTCTTCGAAAACAGGCAATCGATAATCTTATTATTGCAGTTTCAATATCACCGGATTCAATTATTGAAAGGTATGAACATGAAACGATGAGATTGAAAGAAAGAATCGATTTGCTTAAAACGGCATCCGATGCAGGATATAATATAGGTATTAGAATCGACCCGATATTGAAATATGAGCCAAAGGAAAAATATAGTGAGATATTGATAAGGATTATTGAATCGGTCGATATTAGTAAAATACATTCGATAGGTATTGGAACATTACGGGCAACAAAAGAGTTATATAAGAATATACTGTATAGAAGGGGACATAATGAAATATTAAAGGGGCTTTCTTTCGACAGGGGGATGTATAGGTATAATGAGAGTATCAGGGGAGAGTATTATAAGGCATTAAAAGAGATAGTTGCAGAATATAATCTTTTGGATAGATTTTATATTACAATGGATTAAGAGAAAAGGGCGAGATAGTATCTCGCCCTTTAATGAAATATTTACCTGATTATTGCAATTTTCTTTATCTTGCTAAAACCATTGCCGTTTAATTTTACGAAATATACACCTCTTTTCATATCTTTACTTGAAATAGAGAGTGAATTCTTTCCAGCTGTAAATTGCTTATCGATTCTCTTTATCATTCTTCCGCTTATGTCAATAATATCACATTTAACATTCGAGGTTTTACTTAATGAGAATTGAATATCGATTGTGTTTCTGTTACTTCTGATTTTTAACAATTCGTTATTTAATGTCTTTTGTTTAATCCCAGCAGTTCCTTTTACAGAAAGAATATATGTTTCATATGGAATGAAATTATCTTTTGTGACAGTTATATAAATTGTATCGCCTATCCCCGGAGGATTGATTGTAACCGTTGCTATTCCCCCTGCTGATGTTAATTCTTTTTCATATACATAAAAGTCGTCCTGAGCAAATGTAACAAGAGCTCCTGAAACGGATGCTTTTGCTCCATCAGTCACTGTAACGGTTATAATATTATCTGTATCTTGAATTGCTGAATCAGGAGATACTATAACCGTAAAGTTCTGAGGAATATCTGTCCAGATAGGCATTTCAGGATCACCGAAAAGCATATGTTCATACACACTCCATCGCCAATATGAATTGGAGTTGGCAGCACTTGCTATATCATCGAGTGCATTTGCAAATACCTCTCCGAGATGATATGCAGATGTATTAAACAGATTTCTATAGAATGCAACCGTAATTTCTGCCGATGGTCCTAAAGCACCTTCGGGTGAAGAATAACCCCATCCATAGCGGGTATTCATTATAGTTGCTACGCAAGCATTTTTATTACTATTTATCAATCTTTCGGCAAGACAATCTCCACCTGGAACTTCATCCAGAGCTCCTAAGAAACAGGACATAGAATTTATAATGGATGTTCTTGTAGAATCATTTGTATTTGTCGAAGGATCCGTATAGTAATAGAAATAAGTAGCACCAAGATTATATGCAATACCATATTCATTACCATGTCCGACCCAATGTTGTAGATTGAATCCAGAATCCATAGAATCGTTTACGATATTTTTTGTAATACCCTGAATATCCTCATATTGTTTGGATCGTTGCCAGGATGTCGGAATTT
>JAGLYS010000277.1 GCA_023132105.1 Caldifarciminota bacterium | reverse complement strand
GTAATTGTTATTTTAACATCTTTACAACCACATATTTCCAGAGCTCTTTCTATCCATCCACCTATACGAAAATCAACATATGTGTCAGGTTCAGGAAATTTCAGTATATGGATTATCCCTTTTTTAGATGATTTATCTACAAGTTTCATAATACTCGGTTTATAATATGCCGAAAATATAATACTTGCTCTGCTCATAATGAAAATCGGGCTTGCAACTTTAACAAATACCTTGTAAACACCTTTAAGACTAAAATCAGCACTAAATCTACCCCCTTCCCATGCTCCGTCTATTTTATCGTTATAAAATAATTTGCATATTTTCTCAGTCGGTTCTACACAAGCATCACTAAGTGAATACCAGGAACCTATTAATATTGAATCATTCATTATTTCCCTTGATGCTTGCGACAAAGAATTTAACCATTCATCATATCTTTTCGGAAACTTATTTTTTACAAAAAGAGGAATCGATCCTACTGCCGCACCCTTAATTTCCATTATTTAAATCCTTTGTTCCGGTTTTATTTAATTGTATATATTTTCTCATCATTTTATTTTAAACTATTATATGAATTTGTCAATAACCTTTACATAAACGGGGAATAGGGGCAACCTGGGCTTCCCGTTATGTTAATGTAATTTTACAATGTTTGCTCTTGAATACATAAAAGGATTAATATGTGAATCTGCAAAATATTTGTTCCCCATCCCAATAAAATTTTTCCCAAATAAATCAAATATATTACCGGTAATATATAACTGTGGTAATACTGATGTGAATTTTCCATCCTCCATAAGAAAAGCAAGTGGACATGGAGCTGAAAACATTCCATTAGAGTCTATATTCCCCTCATAGAATATAAATGGTACAATCACCTTTTTAGGGATTTCATCCTGATCATTAACCCTAAAAAGGAGTGCGTTTGCTGATGTCTGGGGGAATTTGTTATACTCGGGTTTGATTCCATTTCCCGTGGGATCTTGCTTATAGATATTCGCTGTTCTTCTGTCATACAAAAGATTACTCAAAACACCATTTTCAATAATAGGCAAATAATAATTCTCCCTTATAAACAACTCATCATCAAATATATTAAATACAGCTTTTTCCGGATAATAACTAACATCAAACATATTTATATTTTCATTAAAAATCGTTTTACATTGCATGCCGGATAGTATGGAATTACCTTTATGATAATTTTCCCCTACTATATAATCTCTTATTTTCTTCCCAATAAATGTATTATTAATATTCATTAAAGCAATGGGAAAATCAAATTTATTTAAGGAGCTGGGATTGTTTAATGCCTTTATAATCTCCCCAATTTTATCTATATAAATATCTGCATCGAATAAATCCGTTTTAATATATGGCAATATACCATCAAATATATTTTTACTATCTTTATGTTTAAATAAAATAGTGAAATTTATAATATGATATTTAATGAGTAAATCACTTTTATCTCTAATGCTTATATTTTTCTCTATTACAGACCTTTTGATGCTATTTAAAAAAATATAATCGGGAAATTTAGATCTTATCTTCTCAAATAAAATGCTTACGAATTTAATAAACTCTTTATCAGAAGAAACCTGTTTTTTTATATTAAAATAATGATGCACGACACTATCATCCGGCATATTATAATTATAACATTGACCATACTTAATATTTTTTTCGACCTCTTTGATTATTGTAGCAAAGCCAACATTCCCTTTAGAAGCGGAAATTGCTATTTTCCCTTTTCCGAATAAACGCACAGTCCTTCGTATAATTTCATTCTTTTTAATACTATAAATATCCGAATTCTTTATTACTATTACCAATTCATTTATCAGTCTTTGGTATTTCTCTATCAAAATTATTCCACTCTTATCTTTTTTATTTTAACTTTCGCCCCTCCAAACCCCACGGAGAGATCCTTTTGATTAACCTTATTACATCCATCCTGTACATTAAATATCAGCTTAAAATCGTTGGATATATCTTCAATATTTCTTAATGTTTTGAATATAGATCCTTTAATCGAAGAAATTTTCACAGGTTCTCTTAATTTTCCATTTCTAATCAGATAAGCCATTTGCGGAACCAATATATATGTGGATATTCCGAAGCAATGATCAACAGTCTTGATATAAATCCCCTCTTTTATATCAGACATCATATCTTTAAAACTAACCTTACCTGATTCAATAAAAGTATTTGTCATTCGTACTATTGGTTCATGCTCAGCATCAATGGCTCTGGCATTTCCTGTCGGTTCTTCATTCGATTGCGAAGCTGTTGTTAAGGAATGTAATTTGCTATTTAACAGACCATCTTTTATTAAATATGTTTTTCTTGCCAGGAATCCTTCATCATCAAAGGGTGAATATCCGCTTGAAGCCGGCATTCCCCCGAAATCAACTATATTTACACCTCTATTGGCAACCCTTTTCCCTACTGGCCATTCAATAGTATTGTCTTCTTGGCTTATGATAAAATCCGATTCAGCTCTATGCCCCAATGCTTCATGTATCAATAAACCCGCTACCGCTTCTGACAAAATTGTTCGATATATACCTGATTTTATAGGTTTTGCACTTAGAAATTCTTTTGCCTCTTGCAAATATTCGATTAATCTATTTTCATTATGTTTTAAATGTTCTATAGCATTGTTTCCTAAAGAAAACCTACCGGAAAAGGTGTTTTTATTTTTTCTCATTCTAAAATCAATTGTAAAACCACAAACTGCTTTATCGTATTCCACATCCGTTCCAATTGAATTCTTTATTCGTTTTAATAAATATTTATCATTATATAATATACGGTATGTTTCTATTTCCTTATATTTTTTAATAGTACTCTCATATTCTTTAAGTAATTCGATTTTATCCGAGAGATTTATTTTAGAAGGATTCAATAATTCATATTTGATAACAGATTCCTTTATAGGATTCAACAATTCTTCTAAATTTAGGGTCTCTTTATGAGAATATCCGGACAATTCGTCCAGTTCTCTTATTTTTGCTTTAATATCCTGTTCTTTTACCGTTGAAGTCATAAACCATCTATTGTTTTTTAATATCCTGATAAATATCCCCGATGAAGGAGTTTCCAATGCATGCTTGATTTCTCCATCCTCAATAAGAATTTCAGTGGGATACTCTTCTTCGCTTCTAACATCGACAAAATGACCATTTATTGGGTAAACCTTAAATCCGCCACTATATTTTTTCACATAAGACTCCATAAGAGAATAGTATCTATTTTATCATGATTGTCAAGCAAAATCTTCAATAATTTTACAATAATTTATTATATCTTTTTCTACTTGCAATTTGATAAAATATATGTTATATATTTTCGTTTTTAGGAGGACATAATGGGTAAGAAATGTGAAATTTGCGGAAAAGGTTATCAGATGGGTGCCAATGTAAGTCATGCTCATAATAGGACTAAAAAGAAATTTAATCCTAATTTGCATAGAGTAAAAGTAAATATGTATGGCACAATAAAGCGTATTTTTGTATGCTCAAAATGTTTAAAAGCAAATAAGATTCAAAAAGCATAACTAAATTTATTTATCAAAAATAGGTATCTGAGTTATATATTCAGATATTTATTTTTTAATTCAATATTATCGATCCCACCTTTAATAAATTCCCATGGTAATATTTTATCTACACTTAATTCTCTTAAAAAAATATCAGGATTAATATTGCATACTTTAAGTGCATCGAAAATATTCATCCTATCGGTTAAGGCAATGGCTTCCGATAAAATCCTGTTACCTCGGCTTAATATTGTTTCGATTTCTCCAGTTCTATAGCCAAGGATATTAACTATAACATCCCTACTTACCCCTCTTTTAATCATCTTTATTTTTTTTCTAATAATTTCTTTATCAGAATAAGGCGCCCATTGAAGTATAGATTGTGGTTTTGGAATGAATATATTTATGCTTGCTGTCAGCCTTCCTTTGTAGATATGTGATAAATCATTAATAAGTTCTATAATGTCTTTAATGTCATTTTCATTCTCGAATGGAAATCCTATTATGAAATATATTTTAAGTCTTTCTATCATAGCTTTATTTGTCATTTTTACGAACCCTTCTAACATATCCCTATCTATTCGTTTATCTATTTTATTCCACATTCTTTCATTTGCTACTTCCGATGCTATTGAAATCGAACGCAATCCTCTCTTCTTAAGTTTTTCCAGAATATTATATGTCACATTATTTACTCTGAATGACGATAAAGTAATTGTCTTAATTAAAGTTTTATCTATTAAATCAATTAAGTCAGGATAATCCGAAACTGCCGACCCAATAAAACCAACCTTTGGAAATGATCTGTTTTTATTAATCAAATCCAATAATTTATTCAAATTTCTATGTCTGTATGGATTATTCAATGAAGGTGTAGCGCAAAATGCACATCTGTAAGGACATCCTCTGGAAATCTCTATCAAAAATGTGTTCTTAAAATGAGATGGCAACAATTTATTAATCGTTGAAGGTATGTAATCGTCTATATTTTCAACGGTTCTTTTTCTGCAAACAGCAGGTTTACCATTTCTTCCCTCTACATAAATATCATCATAGGATATCTTGTATCTATCCGGCACATAAAATCCTTTTGATTTTGAAATATTTTCCTTATATATATCCTTATTGGAATTATTGAGATATTCATCTACCATTTCATTTATTGCTTGCTCCCCTTCACCTATTAGTATTACATCAAAAAATGGTGATATTGCCTCAGGATTTAATGTTAAATACGCTCCTCCTCCTGTAATAAGAGGATCAAACCTTCCCCTTTTGTTTGAAAATAGTTCAATATTGTTAAATTTGAAAAATCTAACTAAATTAAAAATATCAGTTTCGAATGATATAGATATTGCAATAATATCAAAATCTTTAATGCTTCTTCCCGTATTATAAGATTTTGATATATAATCCGTTGCAAATAATTCACAAAGAGTATCTTTTCTGCTGTTTAGTATATTATAAATTGTAATGTATCCCAGATTGGTTGCAGCTGTAATAAAATCATTAGGATAGAACAGAGCAATCTTTACAAGAGCTTCTCTCTTTATGTTAAATGATGAGTTTTTCAAATTCCTCTTCGGTTATTATCTTGACATTCAAATTTAATGCCTTGTTGAATTTGGAACCGGGATTTTCTCCGAAAATCAAATAGCTTGTATTCTTGCTAACAGTATCGGTTATTTTTCCACCAAGGTTTTCAATTTTATTTTTTATTTCACTTCTTGAGTATTTCTTCAATGTTCCCGTTATAACAAATGTAAAACCTTTCAATGGCTGGGGACCAATTGTCTCATCTTCTCTTTTCATTCTAATTCTCAAATCCATCAATTTTTTAATTACAATATCATTTTGTTCATTATGAAAATAGTTGTATATGCTTTTAGCTACTTTTTCACCGCTTCCCTCTATATTTAAAAGGTCTTCACAACTCATACATTTAATTTCATCGATATCTCGGAATCTCCTTGCAAGTACCTTTGCTAAGTTTATACCCACATATCTAATACCGAGAGCATAAATTATCCTGAAAAAATCCCTTTGCTTACTTTCTTCAATAGAATATATTAAATTTCGTGCGGATTTATTTCCCATTCTGTCAAGTGAAGCTACTATGTTTTCATTTAATTCATAAATAGATGAAAAATCCTTTATCAACCCTTTATCTACAAGCTTAGATACTAACTCCTCTCCCAATCCCCTTATATCCATTGCATCCCTTTCGGCAAAATGCTCGATTCTCTTCTTAAGCTGGGCTTGACAACTTATATTATCACATCTGACAGCAACTTCATCCGGATATTTTACAAGATAACTTCCACATATAGGACATTTATTTGGAAATTTTATATCTATCTCACTTCCATCCCTCGAATTACTATCATATTTAACAATCTTGGGTATAACATCTCCACCCTTTTCAACAATCACCCTATCACCTATTTTAATCCCTAATCTTTTTATCTCATCCTCATTATGCAATGTAGTCCTCGATATTACAGATCCCGCTAAAGATACAGGTTCAAGGATTGAAACAGGTGTAACTACTCCTGTTCTCCCTACCTGAAATATTACATCTTTTAAAATTGTTTCTACCTGTTTTGCTTTAAATTTATATGCTATCGCCCATCTCGGTGATTTTGCTGTACTGCCTAATGTTTTGCAATACTCCAATTTGTTAACCTTTATAACCATTCCGTCAGTAATATAGTTTTGATTATCTCTGATTTTATCCCACTCATTGATATATTTTATTACATTATCGATACCTTTTATAACCCGACAATATTTTATAATCGGAAGACCCAGTTTCTCTAATTTCTTTAATGTTTGTGAGTAGGTAATAATTTTCCCAAATAGTTTCCCGCTAAATGAGTGAATAAAGATATCGAGATTTCTTTTTGCCACCTCTTTCGGATTGAGTAATTTAAGAGAGCCTGCTGCTGCATTCCTTGTATTTGCAAATAATTTATCCCCTGCTTCTTCTCTTTTCATATTTATTTCTAAAAATGTATCCTTTCTTAGAAATACTTCACCTCTTATATCTATGTCTTTGAGATCTTCACCTGCATCGATCAGTCTAAGAGGAAGCCTTTTAATCGTTTTAATATTCTCCGTAATATCATCACCAATTGTTCCGTTCCCTCTTGAAGCAGCTAAAACAAACAAACCCTTATCATATACAATTCTTACTGCAACTCCATCTATCTTCGGTTCAATCGAATATTCGATATCGGTATCGGCAGACAGTAATGATTTAACCCTTTTGTCAAAATTCCTCAGTTCATTGAAATTATAAGTGTTATCAAGACTTAACATTGGAATAGGATGTTCAATGCTTTTAAATCCCTTTAACGGTTCTCCACCTACTTTCCGAGTGGGAGAATCCGATGATAAAAATTCAGGATATTGCATTTCAAGAGAAAGCAGTTCTCTATATAATTTATCGTATTGCTCATCAGTTATAACAGGTTCGGCAAGTATGTAATATTTATAATTATGCTTATTGATACTACTTTTTAATTCTTCGATTCTTTTTTTTATCTGCTCTTTATTCATAAATAAAATAGGGAGCATTACACTCCCCATTATATTATTTTTCGCTTTCTTTCTCGCGATTATTTTCTTCTATCACTTTTTCAGCAATTTCATGAGGAGCAGGTTCATACTTGTCAAATTTTTGCGTGAAACTGCCTTTCCCTTGTGTCATAGATCTGAGTTGTGTCGAGTATTTGTAAAGCTCGGCTTGCGGAACAAGTGCTTTAATAATCTGCTGTTTCCCCTTTGCTTCCATACCAAGAATTTTACCTCTCCTTGAACTCAAATCTCCCATTACATCACCCATATTACTCTCAGGTACTGCAACCTCTATTTCCATAATCGGTTCAAGAATTATTGGATCGGCTTTTGGCATAGCATTTTTAAATGCTAAAGAAGCAGCAACCTTAAATGCCATATCCGAAGAGTCAACAGCATGATAGGAACCATCATATAATGTAGCTTTTAACCCTACCATTTTATAACTGGCAAGGAAACCCTTTTCTAAAATTTCTTTTATACCTTTCTCAACCGATGGGATATAATTTCTGGGAACAACACCTCCTACAATAGCATTTACAAATTCAAACTCGCCATTCTTCAAAGGTTCGAACCTTATCCATACATCTCCATACT
>JAGLYS010000276.1 GCA_023132105.1 Caldifarciminota bacterium | reverse complement strand
GGAGTAAAACGACGAAGCAATCTAAATTTACTTCTGTGGGATTGCTTCACTTCGTTCGCAATGACATAGTCATTTTTGTATTTATTCCCCCTCCCTTCAATTCCCTCCCGCCAGTGGGAGGGAAAGTTAAAACAGGAATCTGCAATTTCCAAACTGTTATTTCTTTCCTTTCTCGGCTGATGTCTGGTGTCTCCTTAATATTTGATATTTATAGAACCGTTAGACGCAAAATATTGCGTCTCTACACAGAATCTCCATATCCTGCTAAATTTATGATGACAACACTATAATTGCTGAATATTTATAGTTTTAAATATATCAATGATATTTTTATCGAATTTAATTCCACTCATATTAATAAGTTTATCTCTTATTGCTTCCTTACTCATTGGTTCCCTATATCTTCGGTTTGGCGTTATTGCCGCTTCGAATGAATCCGCTATGGCTACAATCTGTATTATATCGTCAATATTCTTTAACCCATTCGGATATCCTGAACCATCTATCCTTTCATGGTGTTCTCTCGCTATACCCGCTGAACTCTGTAAATTTAAAATATTCAGTAATTGCTCACCTCTCTTGCAATGGGATTTTAATAAAGCCCAATCAATATTTGAAAGCGGTGATGTTTTATTAAGTGTATACCATGGAATACATATCTTCCCAATGTCATGAAAAAGTGCACCTATACTGAGTATTTGTTTTTTTTGGGGATCTAAATTCTTCCTATTTCCCATCTCTATTGATAGGGTTTGAACCGATTTAGAATGATTCTTTCCTAAATACCAATCCTTTTTCTCCAGTAGTGTCATAATATTGTCAATTAACATTTTTTGATCTTTATATGTAAATGCTTTTGATTTTGTTTCAGCATATATCTTTAATAAAAGATTAAAATAAAAATCGGTTGAAATTTGAGTTTCAAGCAATCCATTAGTTGAAACAGCTGATATAAAATACTCTAAAGCCATTTTTAATGATGCTTGATAATTTTTTGCCAAATAAAAGGATGTAGCTTCTATTCGCTTTTTTACAATTTCAATCCATTTGATAAATTCTTTATTTTTTGTGGTTATTCGAAGCTTCTCAAAGATTTTTTCCTTCTCTTTATTCTTTTTAAGATAGGAATAAAGCTCGGCTAATGTTAAATTATAAACAACATAAAAATATTCTTTATCTGATGGAAAATTTTCAAGATTCTTAAATATCTCCTCAATCAGTTTCTTATTATATCCGGTATCATATAAAATATGTAATCCGGCATCCGCATAGTTATTCCACAATAAGGAGATATATGAATTCTTGTGGAAATTTGTAAATTTTTCAAATTCCTCTTCTGGAATTTTTTTTGCTATTTTTATAGCTCTACGAATACATTTTCTGCTTTTTATATAATCCTTTTTTATAACGCCTAAATATGCCCCTTTAATATTCAACGATCTTGCTAAAAACAATTCCAATTTATCTCTATCTTGTAAATCCTCTATTGCCTGGTCAAGAAAATCAATAAAAAATTCACAGTTTGCTTCCAAAACACCAAAATAAGCTATTTTATTTGATTCACAATATGCTCTAATATAGTCTTTTTTCTTTAAATAGTATTTATGATCATTATATAAAATCTCCGCTGCCTCGATACATGCTCCCAATTTATTTATTTTTAAAGCAATTTGTGGAATTTCTTTATAAGAAGGACGATTTAATTCCCTTGTAAATTCCCTTAATTCGTGTACTTTACAGCAGAATTCCTTGAATTCATCATCAGGGAAGTTTTTTATATCCCCACTAATATTCGAAACATACGCTTTAATATCATTTATATCCATAATCAATTACATTTTATATTGATATCCCATATATAAGTATTTAAAATGATTTCATTAAAAATAAAATGTCAATTAATTTTTGGTCTGCTCCTCTAAGTCTTGTAGATATTGCATTAAGAAAACCCCATAATATTCTGGTTATCAGATTTTTGTCTCCCGATAAATATTCCAAAAATTTTTCTTTTTCGAAAAACAGACATTCTACATCTGTAGCTGCAATTGCATTCGCAGAGCGCGGTTTTCCGTCTATGGTACTCATCTCTCCAAAATGATCATTTTCTGAAAACATTGTTAGTAATTCCTCTCCAATCCCGGGAATATTGATACTAATGCGTACTTTACCACTTTTAATTATAAAAAACCCATCCCCTATTTCCCCCTTTGAAAATATTCTTTCATCCTTTTTGAAAATCCTTTTTTCTGCTATTTTCATTAAATTCTTCTGTTCAAGAGATGAAAGTTTTTCAAATAAAATTATTTTACTGAACTTTTCCATTTTGCTCCTCACATTATATTATCATTATCTTACAATTATTGCAACTAAAAAATATTTTTAAAAGGATTAGATATGTATGGACAAATTAATCAGTTTAATTAAACCCATCAATGTCATTGCGAAGAGTGGAACGACCTGTCTGCGTGCGAACACGCACAGGCAGGCGAAGCAATTCAAATTTATTCTTGTGGGATTGCTTCACTTCGTT
>JAGLYS010000275.1 GCA_023132105.1 Caldifarciminota bacterium | reverse complement strand
CATACCATTCCTGAATCATCGACAGATATCCCTGTTATTTCATTGGATGGCAGTCCATCTGATGTTGTCCAATTTAACCATGAAATTCCACTGAATTTGCTTACGCCTCCCCGTGTGCCAAACCATTTGTTATTTAAAGGATCTATTGCTATTGAAAGAATATAATCATTCACAAGTCCATTTGCGATTGTATAATTAGTCCAGCTGCCATTATAAAATTTAGATATTCCTTCCTCTGTGCCAATCCAGACAGTATCGCCTTTATCTACTTTTACAATAAGTCCGTCATCATCGATTATACTGCTATTACTAAGATAGTAATTTGTCCAATTTGTTCCGTCGTAACGGCATAAAGCTCCATCCTGTCCAGAAGGACCATCCCAACCGCTAGTCCCTATCCATAGGACATCATCCGATGATTTGTCAAGGGAAAGTATAATATTGCCGAGTAGTCCGCTATTTGAAGTGTCATAATTGATCCATGTTGATCCGTTAAACTTCCATATTCCTGTATATTGACTTCCAACCCATAATGTATCACCGGAATCTATATGAAGACAATTCACATAATCATCCCCGAGACCGCTGTTGCCACTCCAATAATTAGACCACATACCATTATTTAAAACAGCAATACCATAATAGCTTGTTCCAAAATATTTTATACTATCACTGCTTATATCTATACATGTAATATAATTACAGTGAAGTTCATTTGATCTCTTATAATTGCTCCATGCTGATACTCCGTCAAAACCATCTACACCACCTTGTACCAATCCGAAGTAGTAATGATTATTTAGTGTGTCGATCGTTATACTGAAAACCATTTTATTGTTTAAGCCCGAATTGTTTGGTGTATAGTTTGTCCATGTGAGCCCATCATATTTTGTAATTCCGCTATTATCATTCGTAGCACTACTTCCTCTATGATTCGCAAACCAGATTATCGTATCACTCTCAACATTTATTGCCTCAACCTGCTGTCCGAGAAGACCTGAGTTTATGTCATCATAATGTGTCCAGACAGAGCCATTATACATATACACCCATTTCAACCATGTACCGGCCCATACACGATTTTTACCATCTACCGTAAGAGATAAAAGGTAATTATCCTGCCAGGTCGTTCCATCGAGATCCCAATTTGTCCAGGTAGAACCATCATACATAGAAACTCCACCCGGATCTCCGAAATTATTGGGATTATTTGCTGTCCATATATGATTTAATGTATCGACTGCTATTCCTCTGACAGCCACATTTGTGGCTCCACCTAAATTTGTATAGGCAGTCCATATCGTACCATCGAATTTGGCACATCCGTTTCCGGTACCAAACCAATAATTGTCATCATTATCCTGTGTGATGGCATAAACAATATTATGGGGCAATCCGCTGTTTAATGTATTATATGTAATCCAGGTAGAACCATCATACATCGTAACACCTTCTGTAGTTCCAAACCATTTATTACCCGCGTTATCTACAAAGGCATCTTTGACAATATTATCACCAAGACCGTTAACGGTAGTATATTTTACACTTGTACTATCTGCAATATTCCATCTGACCATTCCTCCTGTTGTAGCTACCCATAAAGCATCCCATTCCATTACCGAACCTGAAGAATATGTGCTATTGGTATAACAATCCCAATCACTCGAAAGCGATGTTTCAGAAATCGCTATGCTTGATGTTGAAGACCAATCGGATTCAGCTCCGAATTCATCTACAGCTTTTGCTCTTATGGAATAACTACTCTGTGTTGTCCATGAATGGGCAAAAATACAAGTATCTCCGGATTGCAATAAACCTGTTTGTGATTGATTGCCATCATTCCAATCGAATATATAATAGATATCATTGCCTTCGGGATCGGTTGATACTGTCGAGAATTTATAGAATGTAAAAGTATTTCCATTCGTATATCCCGAAGGTGCCGAAGGTGTATTAGGCGGTTGATTTACATTGCTTATATTAACGGGTAATGATGAAGACCATGATGAAGAGCTTCCATTCGAATCGGTTGCCTTTACTCTTACATTATAAGTTCCAGCGGATACCCATGTATAACTTGCATTTGCAGTTGTTCCCGATGCATAAAAACTCGTTACAGTCGAATCGCCATCACCCCAGTCAAATGTATATTTAACCTGATCGCCATTAGGATCTGTGGTTGATGTCGAATAACTGTAAGATGTCCCTGCTTCACCCGAGGTAGGTCCCGAAGGTGTCGAAGGGGTGTTAGGCGGTTGATTTGCAGGGCTTATATTAACAGTTAGAGATGAAGACCATGATGAAGAGCTTCCGTTCGAATCGGTTGCTTTTACCCTTACATTATAATTTCCTGCGGATGCCCATGAATGACTTGCATTTGCAGTTGCTCCCGATGCATAAAAACTTGTTACAGTCGAATCGCCATCACCCCAGTCAAATGTATATTTAACCTGATCGCCATCAGGATCTGTGGTTGATGTCGAATAACTGTAAGATGTCCCTGCTTCACCCGAGGTAGGTCCCGAAGGTGTTGAAGGGGTGTTAGGTGGTTGATTTGCAGATTCGGTAATAGCAGTAAGTGATAGCCATCCTCCACCGGAACTTGAAGTAAAACCTTTATGCCATTCTCCTGAATTATTATATGTGCCAAAATAAATTTGGCTGGAATTTGTAAACATTATTGTTTGATCATCCCCATTGGATAACTCGGCATTCAAATATAGATATCCCCCTGAACTTTCAGTGCTATATCCTATAATATATACACCGGTAGGTGCAGTCCAATTCCCAACAAACCAAACATCACTTCGAAAACATAGTATTACCGTTTTTTCGGTTCCACCGGTTGATTGTGTAACAAGATCAACTTGACCGGTAGATTGTTCAGAATGGAAGTGATTAATATATTCCCCCGCAGGAGCATTCCATGTGCCTGTAAAATAGATATCAGATGCATTTGTTGTAATAATATCATGTTCAGCTCCGAGTAAAATGATCGGAATACATAGTAATAGAATAAAGAATAATTTCTTCATACCAATTACCTCCTTTTTGTGTTTAAATATACGGATAACTTATAACCTTCTTTTAATATATATGTATATGTATTGATATAATACATATTGAAAAGTTGGTATTCCACTAATAAATTGTTATATTTTCCTTTTCCGTTTCCTTTCATTTCATATCCTTATAATTTCTTACTTTTAGCAAGGCTTTTCATTATATAGAAAAAAATATTTATGTCAATAGGATAATTAAAAGGGAGTGTAGATAGGTATAGACATATATTAATTCCAAAGTTTACAAGATACAAGCTCGTAAACCGTAAACCGTAAACCGAAAATTCGGGAAATTGTCATTGC
>JAGLYS010000274.1 GCA_023132105.1 Caldifarciminota bacterium | reverse complement strand
CAATCATGGGTTCCTCCATGTGTATCTCAAATGGAATTTATAAGATTGCTTGCAAACAATCTTAATACATCGGTCGGAGCACTCCTTTTTAACGGGAGTTGTCATATGATAGAACATTATGGAGCTACTTCCGCTGATGGTGTAGAGTTATTCCAAACATGGATCATATTCGGTGATCCTTCTATTCAGATCAGAACAAATACTCCATCATCTATGACTGCAAATTATGATAATACAATAATAACAGGACAATCCACATATGATGTATCGACACCCGGTACTGCAAATGCATTGTGCGCTCTTTATAATCCGGATGATTCTACACTTATAGGTTATGGTTATACAGACGGATCAGGTAATGTGACACTTAATTTGGATCCCGTCCCGTTAGTTCCCGGACAATTATTCTTAACGATCACTGCATTCAATAAAATACCGATTGTTGACACAATAGGTGTTGTTTCACCTTCGGGACCGTTTGTAACATATTTATCAAATATTATTGATGATGCTTCGGGTAATAATAACGGACAGATCAATCCTGGAGAGACAATAGATTTATCCGTATATCTTAAAAATGTCGGTGTAGCTGATGCTCATAGTGTATATGCGTTAGTATCTACAACAGATCCAGATGTGACTGTAAATACAGACAGCTCGAATTATGGAAATATTGCAGCAGGCGATTCGGCATTAAGCATTACGGATTATGATTTCACAGTCGGGACAGTTAACAATGAGCACATTATACCTTTTGATATAATAATCACTGCAACGGAATCCACATGGACGGGTAGTTTCTCATTAATGGCATATGCACCTATTATATCCCAGGAAACATTTGCAATAGATGATGCAACAACAGGAAATGGGAATGGCAAATGGGATGCGGATGAACAGGTAAAACTCTTATTCGGAGTAAAGAACAGCGGTGGAGAGCTTGCAAAGAATGTAAGTATCGATATAACAACAACGACAAGTGGCATAACGATAAATGACGGCAGTGCAATATTCGGAGATATAGACACATCAGCCACGGTAGCGAATACGACGGATGACCTACTTGCAACATCGAGTGCAAGTATTCCGACAGGCACGGCAGTAACAATCGATTACACGATAAGCGGAGATAACTTTACAGATGTTACGGGCAGTGTAAATGCAATCGTAGGACAGATGCATTACATAATATTCGATGTGGATCCTAATGGTGGTTCTGGTTCGGTAATGCATACGGTACTTACGAATCTTGGTTATCAGGGAGATTATTATACGGCATTCAGTCCTATGGTAGACAGTCTTACGAATTATGCAAGTGCATTTGTATTTGCAGGTATATATAACAACAATCAAAGGATATATACAGATACGGGAGCAAAATTTGCCAATTACTGTCAGAATGACGGAGGCAAATTCTATCTTGAAGGCGGAGATGTATGGTATTATGATCCACAATATGGCGGATATAATTTCGAATCCCTTTGTGGCATCGATGGTACTGATGATGGAACCAGTGACCTTGAAACAATCGGAGGAGTAGCTACCACATTTACGGAAGGAATGAGTTTCTCGTATACTGGAGGTAACAATTGGGTAGATCACCTGTCACCGGTAGGAGCAGGATATACGATATTCAACAACTCACCAACAGCATATGTATGTGGAATAGCCAATGATGTAAGAG
>JAGLYS010000273.1 GCA_023132105.1 Caldifarciminota bacterium | reverse complement strand
GAATATTAGGATTTATTCTATTCGGTTTTTCAATAATACTTATAAAAAACGGAATATTATATTTAATTGAATAATTGATAAGAAAAGTGTCAACTATTTTTCAGGACTTGACAAGGAAATAGAAAGGAAAGGACGAATAAATATTCGTATTTTATTGACTAAATACGAAATAAATGGTATATATAGCGATGAAAAAACTACTAATTCCTCTTTTTTTATTAGTATTATTTATGAATAATGTCGAAGCAAAATATTTCATAAGCGCCAGAGGTAATAATATCGGTGAATATAACATATTTTCATCAAAGGATACGCTATTTACAATAACAAAACTTTCTTTCAATATACTTGGCTTTAAAAAGGAAATTTATGATACCACATATGCAATCATAAATCCTGATTATACATTAAAAAGCTTTTACTACAAACATGTAGAGGGGAAAAAAACGAAAATTATAAGAGGAAGTGTTTGTGATAATTATGTTTTACTTGAAGGCGATGATAATAGAAAGATTCCATTTAAAAGCGGGGAGAAAATATACTCCGATATTGGTATAGAATTATTCTTAAGAAAAGTAAAAATTGATGATTCTCTTTCAATACTTTCATCAGGATTATGGGATATAAAAAAAATGAGGGTTAGAACATCAAAGGATACAACAATAATTACATCTGGCAGTGGGACCTTCGAATATATTTACAAAGACAATATATTTACGGATATGATCGGTCCGGGAGGTTTGAAAATTTCACAAATAGAGGAAACATTCCCCGGAACGGATATTCTTAATAGTTATAAAATTAAAGCTATAGGGGATAAGATTTCCGAAACAAGAAAGTATAAAAAGATAGTAATCGAAAAACCGGATTCCGTACGATTTAGTAATTACAATGGATTTCAATCTGTTTCATCGAACTATTTGTTTATAAAACCTAAATCTGTTTTTGATACTTTGAACGATGATTCATTATTGATTTCAACAAATTATTATGACTTTGATAATCCAATATTCAAAGATATAATAATGCAATTGAAATTTAATAGCGTTATTGAAATAATAGAATATGTTCATAAAATAATGAAACCTCATCCGAATATGTATCCTGAAAAGGCATCCGAGATTTTTTCGAATCATAATGGTGATTGCAGTGAATATGCGACCTTACTTACAGCTTTACTCAGAGCAAGCAATTATCCTGCATATAATGTATATGGTCTTGTTTTTATGAAAGGATATTACTATTACCATGCATGGGTAAGGGTTAAAGGTGATAAAGGATGGTTCTGTGTTGACCCGACAAGAGGTTATGTTTGTGATGCAAAATACATTATTTTGCAGGAAGATAAAACAGGTGGTTTTTCAAAGGACATTAAATTCTTACCTATTAGTAAATTGAAAATTATATATAACGAGGTATTAGATGATAAATAGGAAGAGAATTGTTGATGAGTTTCTACATCTTGTATGCATCGATAGTGAATCCTTGAACGAGAAAGAAATTGCCGATTATCTTGCAAAGAAGTTAAAAGAGTTAGGGTTAGATGTTTGGGTAGATAATGGGGGAGAAACATTTAAAGGAAATACCGGCAATGTAATAGGAAGATTAAGTGGTAATGTAAAAGGAGAGCCCCTGCTTTTTATCGCACATATGGATACGGTCAAACCAGGGAATGGAGTGAAACCGATTGTCGAAAAAGGGGTAATCAAAAGTGATGGCAATACAGTCTTAGGCAGTGATGATAAAAGTGGAATTGTGGCAATTCTTGAAATCCTTCGAATATTAAAGGAAGATAATATCCCACATCCTGAAATTGAAATACTTTTTACATTTGCAGAAGAAATCGGTCTTTACGGCGCAAAAACAGTTGATACGAACAGATTACATTCGAAATGTGGATTTGCATTGGATAGTGAAAGTATAGAAAAAATTATAATTAAAGCTCCTTTTCAAAATAGTATTAAAATAAACATATATGGTGTAGAGTCACATGCAGGTGTCGTCCCCGAGAGAGGTATTAGTGCAATTAAAGTTGCTGCAGAAGCGATTAATAGTATGAAACTGGGAAGAATTGACAGTGAAACAACAGCAAATGTAGGTGTTATAGAGGGTGGAAAAGCAGCAAATATA
>JAGLYS010000272.1 GCA_023132105.1 Caldifarciminota bacterium | reverse complement strand
ACGCAAGATATTGCGTCTCTACGATAACATATTGCATGAATCCTACTGAATTCATAATTCACAATTCACAATTTCTTTATCCCCCCTCCCTTCTATTCCTTCCAGTCAGTGGGGGGGAAAGTTAAAGGATATTTCTCTTTCGTGAAATAAAGTTTCAATTTATTCCTTTCTCTTCTCTTAGTGTAATTCGTGTCTATTCTCTATTTCTTCCTCGCCCTCGACGGGAGAGGATTGAGGTGAGGGTGATTGTACTCCCTTTTCCTGTCATGCTGAACTTGATTCAGCATCTCATATTTATTAAAGTAAAAAACATTATCTTCTTCATTAGTGTAATTCGTTCTAAATTGGTGAATTAGTGGTGGATCTCCCTTTCAGTGGTTATTAGTGGTGGTTCTCCTTTCCTTTAATAAATTTGAGAAAGTAGACGAATGACCCCAATTATTTTCTTGATTATTATTAATCAATATGATAAAATCAGTTAGTGTTTTTGTAAGGTTAACATAAAGAAAGGAGAAAAATAAAAATGAATTCAAATTCAAAAAAAACCGAACGAGTAACTCGATTCATTGTCTTATTTGTAATTATTTTTATGACTTCAATTGTTCTTTTTGCAGACTCGGGTCATATGGCAAAAAGGATTAATTTCTTTGATGTTTTGCTGCTCCCTCGTATCTGGGTAAGTGCAATATTTTGTCTCATTGGCTTTGTTTTATTAATTAAATCATTCGTTACCCATAATTTACGCTTAATTTCTTTGTTCGTTATTTTCTTTACATTTGCAGTCGTTTCGACACTTCCAATTGGTAATTTTGCAAGAGGAATGGGAATGCATCCGAGTCCCCTCTGCTCTATAGTTAAACCATTTATATTTATAAAAGCAGGAAGAGCGGTTCCTATTGTTTTTACAGCCATATTATTTTCTGTTGCTGTATTAACAATCATTGGGAATAAACTCTTCTGCGGATGGGTTTGTCCCATAGGGGCGTTACAGGAAATATTTCATAGAATTCCATTATCTAAAAAATTCAAGATAAAAATCCCTTTTAAAATACCAAACACAATTCGTATTTCAATTTTTATATTATTTATAATCTTACTTTTTACTGCACGACTCAATATTTACGAATATTTTAATCCATTCGAATTTCTGCATTGGGGTTTCGAATTGTTAGCGATTTTTATGTTATCAATTGTATTAATTGCTTCAATATTCATATTCAGACCTTTTTGTTATTTTATATGCCCACTTGGGTTATTTGCCTGGATTTTGGAACATATTTCTATCATCAGGATTAAAGTTGACAATAAGAAATGTACAAAATGTAATAAATGTATTGAAGAAAGTCCCTGTCTCGCTATTCCCGCTATATTAGAGGGGAAAAAGACAAGACCTGACTGTTTCGCATGTGGAAGATGTATAGAAATCTGCCCTGAAAATGCATTGAAGTTTAGGAAATAAAGGGGAAAGGATATCCGCCACGAATAACCACTGAAAGGGAATTATAAACACGGAAAGGGATTACAATTATGGAAAATGAGATGCTGAATCAAGTCCAGCATGACAAGAAAAAAGAATATAATCACCCTCACCTCAATCCTCTCCCGTAAAGGGCGAGGAAGAAATAGTGGGAATATCACCAGAAAGGGAGTGTTTTTAACTTTCCCTCCACATTGCGGGAGGGAATAGAAGGGAGGGGGATATAGTCACGAATTCACAAATAAGGAGAAACAGACACCAGACTTCAGACACCAGACATCAGCCGAAAAGGGAAGGGAGAAAATGGAGACAAACAACGAATTTCACTAAGAGAGGGCAGACACAGGGGTCTGTTCCTACAATTTGCGATTTACGAACTTCCTATTTATTCCCGAATTTCGATTAACGATTTACGGTTTACGGTTTACGATTTGCAAAAAAAATCATGTCATTGCGAATGAAGTGAAGCAATCCCACAAGAGTATATAAAGATTGTCTCGCCTGCCTGTGCGTGTTCGCACGCAGACAGGTCGTATCACTCCTCGCAATGACTATTTCACCAATTCACAATTTACGATTTACAATTTACGCTGTTAAACTTGCTACTTCCATTTTAATATTGACACATATAATCCATTATGCTATTATTTCACGAATTTAAAAGGAGTAGTTATGAGAAAACTTCCCATATTTATATTACTATTTGTGTCTTTAATATCTTTTACATTTGGAGGACAATTAGATCTGTCAAAATATACTTCCTCTAATTTAAGAGAAATACAGGAAGCTCTTAAATCTCAGGGGCAATTGGAAATGTATACGGAGGATTCGTTATTGGCTATTGATACTACTGTAGCTGAATTTATTAAATTGCAAGCCATAGAGTCAGTTGTCGAGAGTATATATAACAGTAAAAATTACAATTTCTTACTCCCCGATTCTCAGATTATATTGCAATTCGGGTATGATAATTTTAAACATGTTACAGCATCCGAAATGTACTCGAGTATGCATACGGATTATAACTATATAATCGGTCCCGGTGACAATATAGTCGTAAGTATTTCGGGTGAATTAGTCTTACAACAGACAATTATTGTGGATAAAAACGGTAAGATATTTATTGAAAATATCGGAGATCTGAATGTTTGGGGAAAGAATTTATTGAGTATCAAAAGAGATATAACAAATGCAGTGAATAAAAAATATAGTAATATAAATGTAGATGTAACCCTCGGACAATTAAGAAACATACAGGTATATGTCGTAGGTGAGGTTGTTAGACCCGGCATTTATAATGTATCGGCTATGATGTCGCCTTTGCAACTTGTTTATATAGCCGGAGGAATAAAGAAAACAGGTAGTTTAAGGAATATTAAATTAATATCACAGAAACGGTATACACTCGATTTTTACAGATTGATTTTGAAAGGTGTTAAGTATAACGATATATTTATGAATTCAGGTGATATTATATATATACCTCCAATAGGCAAGACTATTGCTTTTATGGGTGCTGTCAAGACACCGGGGATTTATGAGATTAAGAAGAATGAATCGATTAATACTCTTTTGGGTTATGCAGGTGGTATTTTACCTGTAGGAAACAAAACTCATTTGCAATTGGTCACATTCAGAAATAGCAAGAGGATAACAAAGGATTATATAGCAGAAACACATAATAAATTGTTATCGAAGATTAGAAATGTTAAATGTAATGATGGTGATATAGTTTCAATCCCTATTGCATACAGTAGAATTCATAAATATGTAAAGATATATGGCGAGGTTAAACAGCCCGGAAAATATGCATTTGTAAAAAATATGAATATTAAGGAATTAATAAACAAATCGGGTGGATTCACAAAAGACTCCTATATGGAAAAGGGTTTCATTTTTAGATATATAGATAAAACCAGGGATACTATATTCAGTTTCACTCCGGGTGATTATATTAAGAAACTGGATATTGAGCTAAAAGAGTGGGACAGTGTATATATTTTCAGTTCTGATGAGATATTACCAAGTGATTCGGTATTTATATATGGAGCTGTTAAAAACCCCGGTACTTATTCATTTCATAAAAACATAAGTTTGGAAAACTTAATATTTTTGGCCGGAGGATACCTGAGAGAAGCAAATGAGGATTCATGTGAATTATATAAAACAATTGAAAAAAGTATAAAGTTTATTAATCTCAAGGATTCAACGGACATTAATATTAAATTATCACCATTTGATGTTGTAAACATTAAATATGATAAGAATAAAGAAAGATTAAAAACAGCAGTTGTTGCCGGGAATGTCAAATACCCTGGTATTTATGCGTTTAAGG
>JAGLYS010000271.1 GCA_023132105.1 Caldifarciminota bacterium | reverse complement strand
AATTCGTGGTGGATCTCCCTCTCTTTCTTCCTCCCCTACGGCTGATGTCTGATGTCTGGCGTCTGATGTCTGTTGTCTGATGTCTATCTCTCTTTATGAATATGTCTGAAATAATCAGTGAGTATATAATGCCAAATTGCCTCTATTAAGAAAAATACGGAAAGAAATCCAAAAGCGACAGACCACCATTTAATGGAAAAATATGACCATAAAAGTACCATAATTATCCCTGAAATTAAATTCACCGTTCCGACTAATTCCGTACCCGAAAATATTTCTTTTATAAACCTACTCATTCCTTACTACCTCCTTTTTAATTTCAATCACATCATTTAGTAATATTATAATATAGAACATTATAAATCAAGCTAAAATGATACAACGAAACTTTCATTGATAATTAACAGGGGTGAAATATCATTTCACCCCTGCTTTTTAAAATTTATATGTTTAGTGGTTTCCTACGCATTTACCAATTGAAAATGTTTATTGATCTTATCACTAATAATATCAATATCGTCATTCTTCTTAAATTTAATATATGGAAAGCCTGCGCCATTATCCGTTCTTAAAATAATAAGAGGTTCCGTTAATTCATTGGATTTAACCATTCTATCATAATGTTCGATTACGCCCGGATTAGCATTTGGAGCCATATCGAATAGAACCACATCTGCATCGAATGAAAGTGAAACATCCAATATCATTTCAGGTGTTTGATGAAGTCCTGAATAGAGAATATCATAACCCACATTTTCAAGCTTCTTATAGAGTCTTTTGGATTCCATATCATTGTGATCTATCCCGAGTCGTATCATAAGAATACGAATGCTTCTCATATCACCTCCTTAGATAAAACAAAAACTTCCTGATTATATTCAGAAAGTTTTTATCTATATTAGATCCCATCCATTACTTTTATCATCTTACTTAAATAATAACATAAAAACATTAAATGTCAATATGCCAGATTTCCTTATTATTACGGCATATACAATAAATGATTTTATACAATTGTATATATAAGCGAAATAAGGAAAGATTTTAAATTTATTTATTTATTTCATGCACATGGTGTAGACATACTTACCACTTTTGATAGGGAAGGGAGATCCACCACGAATTCACAAATTTGTAGCGAATTACACGAAAGGGAAGAGAATAATTTATTACTTTTATTCCACAAATTAGGGCAAATTTCACGAAAGGGAGAGAGAAGGAGGAGAAGAAAACACGGAAGGGGAAATTAAACACGGAAAGTGAGTATTTTAACTTTCCCTCCACAGGCGGGAGGGAATTAAAGGGAGGGGGAAAATAGAAATTATGATTATGGATTATGAATTATGAATTCATCAGGATTCATGCTATATTTTACCGTAGAGACGCAATATAAAGATTGCTTCGCCTGCCTGTGCATTACACGCAGACAGGTCGTTCTACTCCTCGCAATGGCAATAATAAGTTTAAGGAAACTAGAAAACATGTCTATGCCTATCTACCAATCAATAAGCTTAAAGGTTGACAGTTAGCTGATAAAGCATTATCATCCAATACAATGGATAAAATAGGAATATTAGCACAATTAAATGAAAAACAAAAGGAAGCATGTCAAGTAATTGAAGGACCTCTTCTTATTCTCGCAGGTGCAGGTAGCGGAAAAACAAGAACCATTACATATAGGATTGCATACCTCATTGCATCCGGAATAAATCCCATAAATATTCTTGCAGTTACATTTACGAATAAGTCAGCTGAAGAAATGAAACAAAGAGTGCAATCCCTGATAGGTGAAAGATCCAATTTTATGACAATGGGAACTTTTCATTCCATCTGTTCCCGAATACTTAGAAAACACGCAGAACTGTTAGGATTTACAAGTAATTACGCAATATATGACCAAAAGGACTCTATAAATTTAATAAAAAAAATTATAAGCAACCTTGATTTACCCAAGGAGACATTTAAACCAAAACATATCAAAAATATCATAGGAAAATTAAAGAGAGAATTAATATCTCCCGAACAGTATGAGAAAAGTGCTTATAGTCCTAATATGTTGAAAATTGCAATAATATACAGGGAATATATAAAATATTTAAAACTAAATAACTCTATGGACTTTGATGATTTGATAAGCAAGACTGTTTTACTATTGGAAAAATATCCTGAAATAAAATTATATTATAATAACAAATTCAAATTCATCTTGGTTGATGAATATCAGGACACAAATAAAATACAATTCGAATTAATAAATCTCCTTTCCGATGTCCATAACAATATTTGTGTTGTCGGAGATGATGATCAATCGATTTATAGTTTCAGAGGAGCAAACATTGAAAATATACTGTCCTTTGATCAAGTTTATAAAAACACCAAAACCATCCGTCTCGAACAAAATTATCGTTCTACAAAAAATATTTTAAAGGCAGCTTCATCCGTAATTGTCAATAATGTTGAAAGAAAAGGGAAAACTTTATTTAGCGATTGGAAAAATGGAGAAAAGTTAAATCTTATAGAATCTTATTCTTCTATGGAAGAGGCAAGTACGGTAATGGAAGAGGTAAAGAAACTCAGCAAAAGAGGGGTCCCTCTTGGAAATCTTGCAATACTTTACAGAACGAATGCCCAAAGTAGAAGTCTTGAAATGGCTGCCCAGAAGTTTCAAATTCCATATATAATAGTTGGTAATGTGAAATTCTTTGAAAGAGTAGAGATAAAAAACATTATTGCATATCTCAATATACTTGCAAATCCAAAAGATAATATGTCTCTTCTCAGAATAATTAATGTACCTGTAAGGGGTATCGGGAAAAAAGCAACTCAAACACTCGAATTCGAAGCTCATCATAAAGGGAAATCAATACTTGATATAATTCCGGATATTGCCTCCCTGGATATCCCCCTAAGGAGCATTAAAGCAGTTAATAATTTCTATTCTATGTATATAAGAATAAAGAATAACTCTAAAAATAAAGGAGTAAGGAAAACAATTGAAATTATTTTGGAGGAAACGGACTATATCGATAAAATGTACAATAAAACCGATCCCGAGGATGTATCCCGTATTGAGAATATTGAGGAATTGCTCAATTCCGCCAATGAATATGATATAATAAACGAAAATGGGAATATAGAAACTTACCTACAGCAAGTTTCATTATTTACCGATATTGACAGATGGAAAGAAGTTAGTGACAGAATAAACATGATGACTGTTCATAGTGCAAAAGGGTTGGAATTTACAGGTATTTTCGTGGTTGGTGCAATGGATGGATTGTTTCCTCATATCATCAATCTTGAATCCAATGATAAAATCGAAGAAGAACGAAGATTATTTTATGTTGCACTAACAAGAGCAAAAGAATATTTGACAATAACATATTCACGGACAAGAGACTTCCATGGTTCAATTAATCCTTCAATTCCTTCACGATTTATAAAAGAGATTCCCGAAACATTGTTTAAGAATAAACCCTATTTTAAATATAGTAATTCATTACCCGAAGAACCTAAGGATAATATATTCGAAACAAATAGTGATAATAATCTTGCAATTCATCCTGTTTTTGGTAAAATAAGAGTTATTAAGACATTGGGAAATGGCGATCAGAAACGTGCATATATCCATTTGACTACAGGTGAAAAGAAATGGATTCTTTTGAAATATGCAAAATTAACGAGAATGGAGAAGTGATGGAAATAAACAGGGAAGATATAAAAAAATCTGCAAATATTGCTAAAATATATTTAACTCAGGATGAAATCTCAAAATATATGATTGATTTGAAAGATATGACTGAAGAATTTCTTGATACATTAAAGGAGCTTAACATTTCTCTTGATACGGATTTCGATTTTAATACTACCTCACTAAAATATACAAATCTCAGACAAGATATACCGGATAATTTCAATAACATAGAAACAATTTATAAAAACGCACCGAAAATCAAGAACAACCTTTTTGTTGTTCCCGGAATATTGAGAGAAAATAAAAAATGAATAATAGTGAATTGATAGCAAAGGGATCTATTAAAGAGATAAGGGAAGCTGTAATTAATGGAAAATTACATACAGTTGAATTGGTAAATTGCTTTATCCAAAGGATAAAAAATAATAGGATAAACTCTTTTATATCTCTTTACGAGGATAATGCTTTAAAAAGGGCGGAAGAACTTGATAAAAAACTAAAAAATCGTGGGAAACCGGGGAAATTATTCGGGATTCCTTATGCCGTTAAGGATAATATTGCAGTAAAAGGATATGAAGTAACTTGTGCATCTAAAATGTTAAAAAATTATAAGGCAACATATAATGCAACGGTAATTAACAGATTGAACGATGAAGATGCTATATTTCTCGGAAAAACCAATCTTGATGAATTTGCAATGGGTTCATCGACAGAAACTTCATATTTCGGAACAACACTTAACCCATGGGATAATAGCAGGGTACCCGGTGGTTCAAGTGGCGGATCCGCTGCTGCAATTGCTTCCGGGGAATCTGTTTTTGCTCTGGGTTCCGATACAGGCGGTTCTATAAGACAACCGGCTGCATTCTGTGGAGTGACTGGATTAAAAGCAACATACGGATGTGTTTCACGATTCGGACTTGTCGCATTTGCTTCATCACTTGATCAAGTAGGCCCTATTGGAAGATCCGCTGAAGATTTGGAACTTATATTTTCTATCATAAGTGGTTTTGATAAAAAGGATACAACAACAAAAAGGATTGAAAATTATAAAGTGTCCGGACCTACCAAAAGGAAATTCAATATAGCTTATACCAATGATATATTTAGTGAAGAAATATCTCCGGATATAAAAGGCAATATTCTATCTATTTTGAATTTATTGAAAGAGGAAGGGCACAACATATCTGAAGTAGCATTTAATTTTTCAAAACATTCCGTTCCGGTATATCAAATCCTTTCATGCTCTGAAGCTTCTTCAAATCTTGCGAGATATGATGGAATAAGATATGGGTATCAGACAAAATCATATAAATCTCTATTGGAACTTTATAATAGATCCCGTGGAGAGGGGTTTGGGGAAGAAGTAAAACGAAGAATTCTATTCGGCACATATATTCTTATGGCTAAAAACAATGCTCTATATACAAGTTCATTTAAGGTATCAAGATTAATCAGGGAAAATTTAGAGAATATTTTTACTGAATATGATGTTTTTATTACACCTACGACATTTAATCCTCCATTTAAAATAGGTGAAATAATCGATGATCCCATTAGAATGCATCACTCGGATGCTTTTACATCTATATGTAATTTATCCGGGAATCCCGGAATATCCATTCCACTTGGTTTAACTGGCAACAATCTCCCAATCGGTATGCAAATTATAGCAAAAAGATTTGATGAAAATAATTTGTTTCAATTTGCGAAATATATACAATCAATAACGGATTATCATAAATGTTTGCCTGAAGAGGTAAAATAATGTACAAAGCAACGATAGGCATCGAGGTTCATTCTCAAATTAAAACAAGATCGAAAATGTTCTGTGGTTGTAAGGTTGAATTTCTATCTGCTCCAAACACGAATATATGTTCCATCTGTATGGGAGAACCCGGTGTTCTTCCATATACTAACGAAAAAGCTATTTTACTCGCTATTAGAGCTGCTTTAGCTTTAAATGCACAGATAAATAAGAAATCCGTTTTTGCCAGGAAAAATTATTATTACCCTGACCTTACCAAAGGATATCAAATTACACAAAGCGTTCCACTTGCTGAAAATGGTTATGTCGTAATAAACACAGAAAATGGTGAAAAGAAAATAACTATACACAGAATTCATATTGAAGAGGATACAGGCAAATTATTTCATACAAATGATAAAGTATCCATGATAGATTTTAACAGAAGTGGAGTACCCCTTCTGGAAATCGTAACTGATCCTGTAATAGAGAATGAGAAGGAAGCAATTTCATATCTAAAACGATTAAGACAAATTATTCGTTATATCGATATATCAGGTGCAGATATGGAGAAGGGACAATTTCGGTGCGAACCCAATATCTCTGTTAGTAAGGATAATAGAAGAGGGATTAAGACAGAGGTTAAAAATTTAAATTCTCTTAAAGCAGTTGAAAAAGCAATAAAATATGAAATTGAAAGACAAATTACTATATTGGAAAAAGGCGGAAAAATTATTCAACAGACAATGTTATGGGACGAAAAGGAACAGGTAACAAAAACAATGAGAAGCAAAGAGGGAATAGCTGAATACAGATATTTCAAGGAACCTGATCTAATACCGTTGATCATTACAAATGAAATGATCAATGAGCAGAAAGAATTAATCCCTGAGTTACCACAGTCCAAATTTAATAGACTTGTTAAAGAATATAATATAGGTATTAATGAAGCTGAAATATTAATTGATAATCCTCGGCTCTCAAATTACTTTGAAAAATCTATCGAGAAAGGATGCGGAATAAAAGAATCATTAGGATGGATAACTACTGATATAATGGGTATCTTGAATAAATCGGAAAAAAAATTCTCATATTTGAAAATCACACCTCAACATCTTGCAGATTTATATAAATATATCGAAAATAAGATTATTAATATGAACATTGCCAAAAACATTTTGCATGAAATTGCTTTTACAGGTGAACCTGTAGATAAATATATTAAATCTAAAAATTTAATTCAAATAACTGACACCAAATCTATAGAAAAGATTATTGATGAAATATTGGAGGAAAATCCCACTGAGGTTAAGCGTTACTTAAAAGGGAATAATAAACTATTTGGTTTTTTTGTTGGACAAGCAATGAAAAAAATGGGTGGAAAAGCTAATCCGACTATAGTAAATAAGTTATTAAAAGATATTTTAAACAGGAGGTAATGATGTTGTTTAATAGTGTTGAATCGTTAAAAATGGCATGTGAAGGTATTTTGGATTTTTCAGGAGAAAAAATTAATATAATCAATAGAGATAAATTTAATCGGGAATTATTACGAGAGCTCGCCTTAAATTCAGCGATTAATGAGAATAGTGATATTGTTAAAGAATCAAGACGAATTATCAGATATCTTGCAAAAGCAAATGGTATTTTCCTCGCTTCCATAAATGATATATATATGGCAATTCCTGATGATAATAGTGTTGATTTTACAGTTCCGGCAATTAACTTGCGTATGATGACATACGATTCATCAAGAGCTGTATTTAGAAGTGCAAAAAAGATTAATGCAGGTCTGTTTATCTTCGAAATTGCTCGATCTGAAATAGTTTACACAAAACAACGACCTAATGAATATGTTACATCAATAATGGCTGCTGCACTACGAGAAGATTATATCGGACCATTATTCATACAAGGAGATCATTTTCAAATAAAAGCAAAGAATTATTTTAGCGATATGAGAGATAATGAATTAAATACTATAAATAGACTGATAAAAGAGGCAATTGGAGCAGGATTTTATAATATTGATATAGATAGCTCTACATTAGTAGATCTGTCAAAATCGACAATAAAGGAACAACAGTATCATAATTATAAAATCTGTGCTGATTTTACAAAATATATCAGGGAAATAGAACCTGAAAACATTACTGTCTCTATAGGTGGAGAAATCGGTGAAATCGGGAAAGGAAATAGCACAGAAGAGGAATTAAGGGCTTTTATTGAAGGATTTCAAGAGGAATTGGGACCATCACAGCCCGGAATAAGTAAAATTAGTATTCAGACGGGGACAGCTCATGGAGGAGTCGTTCTTCCTAATGGTAACATTGCTGAAGTAAAGATTGATTTTGATACATTAAAAGAATTAGGTGATATCTCTAAAAAAGATTATAAAATTGGTGGTGTTGTTCAACACGGAGCATCTACACTTCCTGATGAAGCTTTCCACCATTTTCCCAATAATAATACACTTGAAGTGCATCTCGCAACGGGGTTTCAAAATATAATGTTCGATCATAAGAGCTTCCCCGGTGAATTGTATAGTAAAATGGTTAATACACTAATGACAGAATATATTTCAGAAAAAAAAGAAAATATGACAAATGAGCAGTTTATATACAAAACAAGAAAGAAAATAAATGAACATTATAAAAAAGAATTATGGACACTTGACAAGGATATAAGACAATCCATAGAGGAAACATGGGAAGAAAAATTCGACTTTTTGTTTAAACAGCTAAAAATAAAAGACACAACTAATTATGTAGAAAAATATATTACAAAAAGTTGAATTTACAATCCCTTCACATTTAATATTATTCTTATACCATATTTATTACATGGGATACTGAAATTTTCTCCGTAAACATTATAATAGGGGATATAATTCCCATATAGGCTTGCACATAACATTTTATTGAACATATATTCTAATGTTAATTTCAAATGTAAATCTCTGATTTCTATCTTTTTATTTTTAAAGTAATTGATCCCCGCTCTTGTATTTCCTGCAATTTTAATCGAACCTGTTATGTACTCAAAATATATGGATGTATTGAAATCCGGTATAAAGTCAACCACTTTTTTGAATTTATAATTATTAGAGATTTTTATCAATATCCGACCCTTTTTTGTTATGTGATCAATCTTTATATAAGAATATATCAAATAAAATTTGGGAAATATACTCATATAAGGTTGTTCATCAGATACTACATAAGGGAATGATTCATACTGAGAAAAACTTGAAGAAACATAAATCATATTTTTCTTTATCAATATACCCGAGTTATAATTCAAATAATACTTGTAAAAATAACTTTCCGAATATAAATTCTGTAGTGTATCTGTTAAATTGAATATTGACTTGCACCTATATTCCGGATAATAAAACAATTTAATAAACCCTTTATGTATATATAATTTCCCGCTAAACACAGGCGTTATTAATTTTTTAGAATACTTATTTCCGAGATAAATATCGATGTATAACGGATTTTTATAGTAATATCCCATCTCTCCCCATAAATATTTTTCGATGAATCCAACTCTTCCATAGATATTATTATTGCCTTTTAATTTTAAAGCAATTTCACTATATCCTTCGAACAATATTTCAAATCTTGTATCGGTTTTTCTTTGTAAGAATTCACTAATATATACAGATGTTTTTATCCTTCTCCATGTAATAATTTTATATAATTCTAAATTAGTCAGTGATGATTTTGTATTTGGATAGGTCTTATCAATTGTAGTAACATTTAAAAAGAAATCATCGTCTTTTTTGCTCTGTATCCCAATGCTTGCGCTATTAACAGTGTAAGCATTTATAGTCGAATCGATCAATCTTCTTGCGTTAACAGTGTAAAGTATTTTATTTTTATAGTAATCGAAAATCATATATAATTCATCAAATTTATATGGATCGGTTATTATTTTAATTTTATTCATTGTATCGATTTTAATATAGGGAAACAAAAAAGCCTTTGACATTGAATCCACTTTGCTGAAATATATAATTGAAGGTAATGCAACATCTAACTTTAATGATATTTCAGGATCCCTTCCATACACATTAATAAAAATTGTTGTACTAAATAAAATTAGTAATATTTTTCTCATATGGCGGATAAATTATTCCTTTTTCAGTAATAATCCCATTGATTAATTCACCGGGTGTAATATCAAAAGCAGGATTTATAAAATCAACCTTACTATTCTTAAGTCCCTGATAACCTATTTTATACAATTCCTCATCATCACGCATTTCAATCGGTATTTCTATCCCTGTTGCAATTGATCTATCGAATGTGGTTGAAGATGCGGCAATATAGAAAGGGACATTAAAATATTTGGCATTTATTGCAATGTCAAATGTTCCTATTTTATTAGCAGTATCACCATTCATTGCTATTCTATCAGCTCCCACAATTACAATGTCGATTCTATATTTATCAAATATATATGTTCTTGCATTATCTGGTATTATAAAACATACGATACTCTCCTGCGAAAGCTCATAAGCCGAAAGTCTTGCTCCTTGCAATAGGGGTCTTGTTTCACCGATATAGACAATCGGATTTTTATTGCTTAATTTACTTTTATATATTATACCAAGGGCAGTTCCTATCCCTCCTGTTGCAAATATCCCCGTATTGCAGTGTGTTAAAATATGCATATCATTTTTTATAAGTTTATCACCGTAAAATCCTATTTTCTCACACATATTGCTATCATCTGTATGGATTCTTTTAGCGAATTTTATAATATCTATAGATATTTCTTGTTGTAATTTACCTGTCTTAACTATTTTTTCAGCTTTATTAAGTATATTGAAAAGATTGATTGCTGTCGGTCTTGATGATTTCAGAAACCCGATATCCATCAAAATACTGTTCTTATAATCATCATTGGATTTTTTACTATTTAAATATGAACTTAAGCAAACACCATATGCTGCGGCAATGCCAATTAGAGGAGCACCTCTTATTTTTAAATTCTTAATGGCATTGTAAAGCGATTTAATATCAGAAATCGTTTCATATACTCTCTTATTAGGTAATTTTCTTTGATCAATTATAATAATCTTATTATTGTGATATTTAATGGGGCTTATCATATACTAATCCACATTGGGTTTGAAATTATTTAATAGCTCTATAGTCCTCTTTACAGGAAGACCTATAACATTATCAACATTACATTCGATTTTATCAATAAGCAATTCACCGTATTCCTGTATGGCGTATGATCCCGCTTTATCCGAATAATCGATTTTATCAAGGTAATTATCTATTTCTTTTAATGAAAGCGGTTTAAATATAACACCAGTATTATCAAATGTTGATACTGTTTCCATTGTTTTAGAGTAAAGAATGGTTACCCCTGTAATTACATTGTGTTTTTTTCCCGATAGGAGCTGTAACATATACAGTGCGTGATCCCTGCTGACAGGTTTTCCTAATATTTTACTCCCTATCAATACGACCGTATCCGCTCCAATTATAAAATGCTCTTTATACTTATGTGCTACTTTCATGGCTTTCTCGGTAGCTACCAACATTACGATATCCTTAATGCTTGTAGAATCTGAGAAATAATGATTTTCATCGATATTTGCAGGAACAACTTCAAACGTTATCCCTTCCCTTTCAAGTAGTTTTTTCCTTCTTTTTGATTGAGATGCTAAAATAATGTTTCTCATAATATTTACTTAAATTGTAATTCGCTTTTACGCAACCCAATGGCTTCTTTATGAACCCTGTTTTCCTCATCTGATTTAGGTGTAAAAACAATATTATGTGGCATTTTGTTACCCTTCTTGTCTACCGAAACAAATGTAACAAAACCTTCTACCATAACATTGCACGGGTTGCTTCCCTTAAAAGCTTTTCCATATATCATAATACTTGTTTTTCCGGTATATGCAAACATTGTCCTTATGTGAACAATATCTCCTTTCTTGGCGGGAGCTGAGAATTTTAATCCATGTATTTTTAAACAGACAATATTTTCGGGATTGGAGAAATGAAGATTTGCTTCAATAAAACAGGCTTCTATAAACCAATCTGCCATTCTTCCGGCATACAATGTACCATGATGATTTAAATCTTCGTTTTTAACCAGATGAGATGTGTTATTCATAACCTTCTCCTTTCAAATTTGACAATTTCCAATGTAAAAGTATAATAGCATAAATGGAGGTAATATGAAAGAGTTTATTTCAAATTTTCCAAGCATATGGTTGCCAAAGATTATATTCGCAATAATTGTTATTTTTATATCTTATCTTCTGATTATAATAACAAAAAAAACCATTAGAAAAACAATACTAAGTATGAGAAGGAACAAGAAGGAATCTCAACAGCTGTTAACAATTAGCCATCTTTTCTCCAATATTGTATCTACATTTATATTTTTCGTTGCTATTGTTATGATATTAAATAAATTTGGCATTAATACATCTGCACTTGTTACCGGAGCAGGAGTAATCGGACTTGCAGTTAGTTTTGGCTCACAGGAATTAATTAGAAATATTATATCCGGATTGTTTATTATTATTGAAGGTTTATACTATATCGGAGACACAATCTCTATTGATAATATCACCGGAACATGTGAGAAAATCAATTTACACAACACATATTTAAGGGACTTTACAGGCAAATTACATATTATACCAAACGGGGAAATAAGAAAAATTGCAAATATGAATAGGGGATTCCTAAGAGTCATTATAAAAGTGGGTATCGACTACAGTGAAGATGTAGAGAAAGCAATGCGGATTATGAAAGATATAATAGATAATTATACTGATGAAATTAAAAGTAGTTATTTGAAAGAATCAGCCGTTCAAGGAATAACCGAGTTGGGCGATTCAGCAGTTTATATAAGAGGTCTTATAAAAGTGAGCCCTTCTATATATTGGGAAGCAAACAGAGAATTGAACAAGAGGGTATTATATGCATTTAATGAAAACGGAATAGGTATTCCTTATAATACACAAACACTAATTCTTAAGAAAGAGAAATAATGGAAAGAATTTTGTTGAATGTCCCCGGTCTGACTGCAATGAGATATAAAACAAATAGCTTTTTCCTTGCGATCGAATCAATGCTAAAATACAAGAATATAGATTATGATTATGATTTTTTAATGGGAATAAGTTTACATTCATTTAGAACAAATTTTTACCCGGACATCTCGATATCATCGAGTGATCCTTTCTCTGGATTTAACACAGGAGAATATCTTTTTCATATATTGGGAATTAAATGGGAAACATTAATGGGGGCGGAGGATGATAAAACAGCTCCTAATACAGTGTTAAAAATCATAGATAGTATCAACTCAGGATTACCCGTAATTGCAATACATTTGGATGGCACAACGAATTGGGGTCTTATTACAGGATATGCAGATAAATATAGCTATTTTTATGGTAAATTTTTCAACAACGGATCAGGAGGGGCAGAACACTTAACATCCTGGCCTTTTATCGTAACAATAATAAAACCATTTTCATTAGAATTTATTGACAAAGAAACATTGATTAAGAATTCTTTCAAAAAATACTGGTATATATTAAAACCCGGTAAAGTAAATGAATATCTCAATGGAATACAGGGACTTGAGTATATTCTTAAGCATGAATTATACAAATCAAGAAATAATACATTAAAAAATATACTAATTAATTTGGTAAATAGTAGAAAATCCGCTTTCAATTTTTTCAATAAATATAGAGACACTTTATCTGAAACAATAGATGTAGATTGTCTGTTAGACTTATACAATAAAGAATCTGCAATAATTATTGACGATAATTTAAAATATATTTGCGAAGAATTACTTCGCCTAGAAAATAATATACTTGATTATTCGATTTAAATATTGTATATATTTATTACTTTGCCGGAGTGGTGAAATGGTAGACGCAGAGGACTCAAAATC
>JAGLYS010000270.1 GCA_023132105.1 Caldifarciminota bacterium | reverse complement strand
AGCGATAAGAGTATAAGGAGGATTTACATTGAGGTATATGAAACGAATGTAAAAGCAATAAATATTTATCAATCCTGTGGTTTTAAAAAAGAGGGAATATTGCAAGAACATTCATTCAAAAATGGTGAATATATAAATCTTGTTATTATGGGTTTATTAAATAAGGAGATGTAAAATGAAAAAGGTGTTATTTATTTTGCTATATATTGTAGTGTTTAGTTTATTATTACCCACTGATTTACCAGCAAATAATATAAGTGGGACGAAAATAGGTTTTAATATACTAAAAGATATTAATTTATGTGATCAATTTACAGGTGCAAGGAGTGTGAAGTTACTTATTGACAGAGATGGGAAATACTATTTGATAGGTGATTACATCGGTGGAACTATTAATATATATCCATTGAATGATAGCTTAAAATCATTAATTTTAAGCAAAATTGATATAGATAAAATTATTAAGAAAAGAAGCATTAATCAAGAATCAAGAGTTCCTTTTATTATATATGAATTTTTAACAGGAGAAGTCTATTCATCATTAATGTTACTTACTTATGACAGATACAATATAATGAATGATTATATGGCAATTATAACATATCCTGTTATGACAGCAGCAGGAATTATTCTACCGACAATATATACATCGAATAATGAAATAACATACGGAGAATGTATACAATCCGCCAATTTTTCATTACATATGGGTGGTATGGGTTTTGCCGTTAATTATGTAATAACGGAAGAAGTCGAACCATTGACTATACTTTTAAGCAGTGCAACAGGTAATATCGGAGGATATATTTTTGCAAAACAAAAGGCATATACAGGTGGGCAATCTTTATTGTATGGAGAGATATTACAAAAAACCTCATATATAAGTATAAGTGCTTCAACAGCATTTCAAGACTCGGTAAATAGTAGAATTGTTGCCGGTTCATATGTAGGAGTAACTGCTATAGGAATAGGTGTATCATATTATCTTGCCGAGAAGTTCAGTGATATTTCGATTGGAGATGTTATCGCAATGGATGGATTATCAAATGCTTTTTCGGGGGTATCCATTATGGTTGCAAGTAGTTTTACTCATGAACCGAAGATAATATTTCCTATATCATATGTAATGCTTACGCCCGGGTACTATCTCAGTTATAAATTAATGGAAAAGGGGCATATAGGTCCTGGGGATGGAATATTGTTTAATCTTGGCATATATGCAGGTGCTATTTTAGGTGTTGCAGTTGATGGTGTTATTGCAATATCTACCAATAATAGCTCTATGGGCAGATATGAGAAGTTCTGGGGTACAGCTATTGGAACCTCTCTGGGAACATATATTATGTACAGGTGGTTAGAGAATAGGATAGAAAAAAATGTAGATGAGTCAAAATTTGATATATATATAAATCCGATACCAATTGTAAGTATTGATGATAAAGGCAAATATAGTTTTTCAATGAACAATTTGTTTACTGTGAGATTTTAAAGGGACCGACAAAACAGATGGGAGAGGGAGAGAGAACCACCACGAATTACAC
>JAGLYS010000027.1 GCA_023132105.1 Caldifarciminota bacterium | reverse complement strand
GGACATTAACAGTCGGTGTCGTAAGTGGTAAAGGGAGAGAAAATTTACATCTCAATAAAGGTGCTATATATCAGAATTATATTCAAACCGATGCATCTATTAATCCGGGGAATAGTGGCGGACCTTTAATAAATATCAAGGGAGAAGTAATTGGCATAAATTCCGCAATACTTTCAATGTCGGGTGGTAATATAGGTATTGGTTTTGCGGTTCCGATAAATATGGCTAAAGATATAGTTGAACAATTAATGAAAACAGGTAAAATAGAAAGAGGGTACTTAGGTGTTTATCTGCAGAATCTTACAGATGAGTTGGCAAAAGCATTTGGACTCGAATCAACGAATGGAGTTTTGGTAAGGGATATAGCGAAAAACTCTCCTGCAGATGTTTACGGAATTAAATCCGGAGATATAATTATTGTATATGATGGTAAAAAGATAAAGGATTCGAATCAATTAAGTATGCTTGTTGCAAATACAAAGACAGGTAAAAATGTCGATTTGCAAATAATTAGAGAAGGTAAACATAAAACAATAAATGTAAAAATCGGCAAATCTGATGAAAAAAGTGTATATTCACCGGAAATCAAGGATCTGCAAAACAAGATATATGATGTGTGGGGATTGAAATACACTGATGCAGGCAGCGAAGAAGCAAAAAGACTGGGGATTAAGGCAGATAAAGGTGTTTTTATAACACAAATAAAACAATATTCGAATACTTACTATGGAGGAATCAAAAAGGGGGACGAAGTATTAGTAGTTGACAATATACCTATTGACTTATCTTCAAAATTGAATACAATCTTAAGTAAGAACATAAAGATCAATAAACCTTTGGCATTCAAGATAAAACGTGGGGATATGATAATTTATACGGCAATTAAACCAAAGAAGTGATAATTGAGCGGTTTTGAGAATATAAGAAGTAAATTATATCAGGATAGTCTTGATATCTATCTTGATGAGATAAAGAATATACCACTTCTTTCCCGTCAAGAAGAGATTGAACTTGCAAAAAAGGTTAGGCAGGGGGATAAAAAAGCAATAGAAGAATTAACACTTGGGAATTTAAGATTTGTAGTTAAAATTGCCAGGGAATATCAGGGACGAGGAGTGGTTCTTGCAGATCTCATTAATGAAGGCAATCTGGGTCTTTTCAGAGCTGCACAGAAATTCGATGACAGAAAAGGGGTAAAATTTATTTCATATGCTGTTTGGTGGATCAGACAAGCTGTGTTGAAAACAATTTTAATGAATAGTAGAACAGTGAGACTTCCTCAGAACAGGGTCGAAGAGATTACTAAAATGACAAAAGCTAAAAACAAAATATCCCAAATTTTTGGTAGAGAACCAACAGTTGCTGAAATCGCACAGGAACTTGGTATTAAAGAGGAAGAGGTAAAGAATGCTATAAAAATTGCCCAATCGGATATTTCGATGAGTTCCAGCAAAAATCTAAAAAATAGTATGTATTTCACGAAGAAATCGAAAAATCTATTATATCCTTCCCCTGAAGAAGCATATGAGAGACATGCATTGAAAGAAAGCTTGCTTAAAAAGCTCAATAAATTATCTTCAAGGGAGAAAGAGATTTTGGAACTTTATTTTGGCATCGATGGTGAGCGTCCTCATACACTTGAAGAGATAGGTAAAATGAATAATATAACCAGAGAAAGGGTGAGGCAGATTAAAGAAAGAGCTCTTAAAAAATTGCGAGAAATGGGAGTAAGAGAAAATGAAAAGGATTCAGATATTAGTAATTCCAAACCGCAATGATAAAATAAAACATATATCGATTAATTTCTATATATTATTACTTATTATTTTATTATTGTTTTTGTTATTATCATTATCTTCACTCTTTATTTTAAGAAACTTTAATAATGCAAAAAATATTGCAAATATCAATAAATTAAGAGAAGAAAACAGAAGATTGTATGAATATAAAATTGATTTTCATAATCGAATTACTCTTTTGCAGGATAATTATAGCAATGCTCTTGATAAATATAAAAGTATCGGAGAATATATATATTCAATGAAAAATTATAAAATACAAGATAAAATTGATCTGAATGAAATCAATGAAATTAATAATAAATTAAGAGACATAAGAGATATGTATAGTAATATATTTCAAAAAAAATATAAATATGAATATATACCTTCCATTGCACCTGTCAGAGGGAATATCATGTTTAAATACGGGAAGAATTATGATCCGTTTACGAATAAGAAGGTCTATTTTAAGGGGGTGACTATTTCTACAATAAAGGGAACATATGTAAAATCTGCGGGTGCCGGCAGAGTTATCTCAATAGGAACATTCCAGAGAGAAGGGCTTGTTGTAGTAATTAGGCACAATAAGGATTTTACAACAAAATATGGACATCTTATGCTTGTAAAGGTAAGAATTGGAGATAAGGTACAAAGAGGTGATATCATTGGCAAGGCAGGTGAAACGGGCAGAACAATAGGTCCTGCATTGTATTATGAAATTAATTATAAGGGAGAACCAATGG
>JAGLYS010000269.1 GCA_023132105.1 Caldifarciminota bacterium | reverse complement strand
AAAAATCAATGTAACACCAACCTTCTCCGGAAGCCCTAACATAAATGAAGTTAATGGGGATAAGATTCTATTTATATATATGCCGAAATTAAAATAATTTATGATGCTTAAAAATACACTGCTTGCAATAATTATCGGGAATGCCACATATATAAAATCCTTTAATCTAAACCATGTTTTCTGACTCAAACCCTTTAGTGTTGGCAAATGATACATAGGAATTTCAATAACAAGACCCGGAGACATGCTTTTATCCATTACCGTAAGAATTTTTCCCAGTATTGCTATAACGATAATATTAATAACATATATCATCAAAGCCAAATTGCCACCTAAATAGTAACCGACAAGACCCATAATTACAATTGTTCTTGCTGAACAGGGAATAAATGTTGCAAGAAAAGCGGTTTTATACTTGTCCGATGCATTATTCATATTCCTTGTAGAAAGTATTGCGGGAACATTACAACCATATCCTGTAATAAGAGGTATAATCGATTTTCCATGAAGTCCTAATTTATGCATAAACACATCCATTAAAAATGCTATTCTTGGTAAATACCCTATATCCTCAAGGAGTGACAGACCTATAATAAAAGGAACGATATATGGCATTGCAATACCTACACCAGCAGATAATCCACTAATTACGCCTGTTGTCAATGCTCCTATAAACGAATTTGCAGGCAATATCCCCTTTATTGTCTCATCCAAATTATTAAAAATAGATGTTAATAATCCTTCTATTGGTTGTCCAAGCTTAAATACGATATTAAAAAAAAGAAATATAACAATTAATATAATAAGATAACCCCAGAGAGGATGCATAAGTATATCATCGATTTTTTCGGTAAAATCTCTTTTAGGTTTTGAAAATGAAACTGATCTTTCGAAAATGTCCATAGCAAGCCCATGCCTTTCATATGAAATAACTATTGGAGCATCCATTCCATGGTTTTTTGCTAATTCTTCCCTTATTTCGCTCACCCTGTATCTGTTCTTGTCTATACATTCTACTTTTTCGTTTATATAATCATCATTTTCTAACATCTTGATAGATGTAAAACGTTTGCTTATAATCCAGTTCGATATGCATTGTTCTATCTTTGATATTTTATCCTCAATATCTTTTCGAAATCTTAAATTATTACTTGTTTTATTTCCTGCATTATTATAAGCTACATCAATTGCATTCTTAATTCCAAGACCTTTATTCCCTATAGTTTTAACAACCGGAATACCGAGAATTTCAGATAATTTATGTTCATCAATAAATATCCCCTTATTTTCAGCAGTGTCTATCATATTCAATACAAGAATCATTGGCTTTTCAAGCTCAATCAATTCGATTGTTAATTCAAGACTACGCGAAAGAGCTGAGGCATCGGCAATATTAATGATAACATCCAATTTTTTTTCCAGTATATAGTCCCTCGTTACCCTTTCGGCATAATCATGAGGAATAATCGAATATGTTCCCGGTAAATCGATAATTTGTATTATATCATCTTTAAATCTAAATTTGCTTTCCGTAAATGTAACTGTTGTTCCCGGAAAATTACTTTCAAGGGCTTTATAGCCAGCTATTTGATTGAATATTGTACTTTTTCCACAATTGGGTTGCCCGATTAGAAGATAATTCATATCTCTTCGACATCTATTCTATGTGCAATATTACGACCAATTGCTATAGTGCTTGAATCTATTTTAATAAGTAAAGGTCCTTTAAATGGAGCTTTTCTATCTATCTCAATAATTTCCCCGACATATAACCCCAATGCCAATATTCTATGTTGAAACATTCTGCCACCATACAATGCAGTTATTCTATATTTCTTATTTATTTCTGCATGAGACAATTTCATATTTGCCTTTTCTTGAATTCTTATAGAGTGTTATCTGAACACTTAGACTATCACCACTGAATAGTGTGATAACCTCCGGATTGTTATTCCCATAATATCCTGAATAATCATCAATACCATCATTGTCCATATCAAGACCTGCAAATATTTTATAGTCCCCCGGGGATATACCTGTCATAATAAAATTGCCGCTAAGATTGCTAATTCCAATTGATTTTACAGGAAAACCAACTGATGTTTCAAGTGAAATTATAGTCCCGATAGGAGATGAACTATCATTTATATTTACTGTTCCGGAAATTTTACAGTTAGAGACCGGTATCGGTTGAATATCGCATGATACAACAATTAAAACAAATAATAAAACGAATGAAATAAACTTTTTCATATCTATCCTTTGTAATGCGCTGAGAGGGAATCGAACCCTCGACCTACGGATTAAGAATCCGTTGCTCTACCTAGTTGAGCTATCAGCGCATGGTACGCCCGGGGGGAATTGAACCCTCAACCTACGGATTAGAAATCCGTTGCTCTATCCAATTGAGCTACAGGCGCATTTGTTAAGGGTGAGTGATGGGATTCGAACCCACAACTGCTGGAGCCACAGTCCAGTGCTCTACCATTGAACTACACCCACCA
>JAGLYS010000268.1 GCA_023132105.1 Caldifarciminota bacterium | reverse complement strand
TGCTTGGGATAATGCAAAAAAATATATCGAGGAAGGAATGTATGGAGGTAAAGGTAGTGACTCTCATAAAGCGAGCATAATAGGTGATACTGTCGGGGATCCTTTAAAGGATACATCCGGACCTTCTCTCAATATCCTTATCAAACTTATGAGTATGGTAAGTATCGTAGTTGCCGGATTAATTATAACTTACCACCTTATTAAATAATTATTTCTTTATAAAATACATTTAATAATAATGGGGCAGATTTTCTGTCCCTTTATATATTTTTAGTTTTACTTCTTTACTTGATTCAGTATTGATTCAGTATCTATTCTCTTAATATAAAATTTAGATTCCGAAATAAGTTTATAATGATATAGATCGTGTACTAATTCTTTTTCTTTGCCCTCAGATATTCATCAATTGATCGTGCTGCGACCTTGCCTGCTCCCATCGCCGATATAACTGTAGCAGCACCTGTTACAATGTCTCCTCCAGCCCATACCTTGTCTTTTTTTGTTTTGCCTGTTTCAGGATCAGCTACAATATATCCCCATCTATTGAGTTCAATATCGGGTGCAGTTTCAAAAACAATAGGATTCGGACCCGCTCCAATTGCTACAACAATCATATCAAAATCAAGAACTTCATTTGACCCGTCTATCGGGAATGGTCTTCTTCTTCCCGAATCATCAGGTTCACCGAGTTTCATCGATATACATTCCGCAGCATTTACAATTCCGTTCTTATCTCCAATATATTTTACGGGAGCTTTTAGAAAATGGAAATTTACGCCTTCCTGCATTGCATGATGTATCTCTTCATCCCTTGCAGGTAGCTCCTTCTCACTCCTTCTATATAGAATGGTAACCTTATCAGCCCCCATCCTTAGAGCTGTTCTTGCACAGTCCATTGCCACATTTCCTCCACCTATTACAGCAACACTTCTCCCTCTTGGGGCAGGTGTATCGTATTCCGGAAATTTATATGCACGCATTAAATTAATTCTTGTTAAATATTCATTTGCACTAAAGATATTAATAAGATTTTCTCCTTCTATCCCCATAAAGACAGGTAATCCTGCACCAACTCCTATAAATACTGCATCATATCCTTTCTTATTCAGCATTTCATCGATACTATATAATTTACCTACTACTGCATTGAGTTCAATCTTAACGCCAAGGTTTTTAAGATAATTTATTTCACTCCTAACGATATCTTTTGGTAATCTGAATTCAGGTATCCCATATGTAAGTACACCACCAGGTTCATGAAGTGATTCGAATATTGTTACGGAATGTCCCTTTTTTACAAGATCAGCCGCAGCAGTAAGCCCGGAAGGGCCTGAACCTATAATTGAAACATTTTTTCCTGTTGATTTTTCTTTTTGTGGAATAACAACAGCATTCATTTTTCTCTCGTAATCGGCGACAAATCGTTCCAGTCGCCCTATAGCTACGGGTTTATCCGATTTACTAAGAACGCACTTTATCTCACATTGAGTTTCCTGAGGACACACTCTACCTGTTATAGCAGGTAAGGAATTTGTCTCTTTTATCTTCCTTGCAGCTTCAATATATTTATATTCTCGAATTAACTTTATAAAACCCGGGATATCAATATTAACAGGACAACCCTCTATACATAATGGAGTTTTACATTGCAGGCATCTTCCGGCTTCAATCTCTGCAATTTCAGTTGTATACCCATAGGGAACTTCATTGAAATTATATTTTCTAAGTTTCGGATCCTGTTCCGGTATATCCTGACGAGGTATTTTTATTTTAATTAATCTCTCATCCTGTTTTGTAAGCCCGTGCCATGTGCATCCATAGCGTGTGCAGATATAGAATGGAATAAGTTTTGAGAATGCAGAAACAATGAATTCTGCAACCTTTGGAGCTTTACATTCATTACAAGGGAGGTCATTTACAATAAAACTCTTATGACAATGAGGACAGGACATATCATCTATCAGATCTTCTTCCTTCAAAGGAAGATCTGTCTCCACTTCAAAGACATTAAGGTAAGGACTTAGTTTTATAAAACCATCTTTCCCCTTATATTTTGCATGTACTAAAATATGTTTTTCATCCTTCTTTTCAACATTCAATGATTTATGACAATGAGGACAATAGATATGTAAATATGTACCATATCCGATATATTTTGTCTCAACTTTATTGAAAATATCCATTTTTTTTACTCCTACTTAATCGAATGGAAAAGAGAAATCCGTTCTTCTTCCAGATATGCTCTTAATCTCTTTGTTAGAAGATCGAAATCAACCTTATGACCATCAAACTGCGGACCATGCACACATGCAAATCTTGTTTTTCCATCAACCTGCACTCTGCAAGCGCCGCACATTCCGGTCCCATCAACCATAATAGGATTTAGACTAACAATTGTTTTCTTTTTATGCCTTTTAGTAATATCACAACAAGCTTGCATCATTACGACAGGACCGATTGCAACTACAAATTCAATCTCATCTCCCCTCTCTGCTAGTATCATATCCATTACCTGAGTAACAAAACCATGAGTACCATATGACCCGTCATCCGTTGTGATATGAAGCTCTTTTGATATAGCTCTCATCTCTGCTTCCATTATGAGGTATGATTTCGTCTTTGAACCGATTATGCTAATTATTTCGTTCCCTTCCTCATAATATCCTTTTGCTATATGGTGCAAAACTGCTACACCTGTTCCACCACCTACTACTAAAATTTTCTTTTTGAACTTTTTTATCTCAACAGGTATACCAAGTGGTCCGGTAATATCTTTTATGAAGTCTCCCACCTGTTTTGAGGCCATAAGTGCAGTAGATTTCCCAACAATTTGAAAAACAAGTGTTATTGTACCTGCAAGTGAATCATTATCAGCTATTGTAAGTGGAATTCTTTCAGCTTTATCATTCACTCTTACAACTACAAATTGCCCCGGCAGACATTTTTTTGCAATCTCCTGTGCTTCTATTCTTAAATTTACAATTGTCCCTCTTGCAAAATCCTTTCTATCAAGTATTTCAAACATAATTACCTACCACTCATCACTGTCTTCTAAAATAATGGTCTGCTCATCCTTTTTATCGATACCATGCCATTTGCATCCCGATTTGGAACAAAATTTAAATTCAACCAGTTTTAAGCTTGATGTTACCAATATATGAGCAACTTTTGAATTACATATAGGACAATTCTCATTTATAATAATCGATTCATTGCAGTGTGGGCAATGAATTTCTTTTACAGGTTCTCCTTCCGGTAAATTAATTGTAGACTTATGATTAAATATATTAAGGTAAGGACTTAGCTGTAATAAACCCTTTTCGTCATTTTTATTTACTATCTCGAGTTCAATCATATTGTCTTTTATCAATGTATGTTTGCATTGTGGACAATACGGATAGAGGAATGTCCCGTTTTTAATCACTTCTCTCTCTGCTTCCTTTTTATTCAACTGCTTTTGAAGAACCTTCTCGATATTTTTATAGTTAATTTCGTTTTTATTTATTTTATTATCAAGAGAATATGTATCATACAATAATTTTAGTGCTATTTCAGGATTTTTAAATTCAATAACATGATTTGTACACCCTTTTCTTGAGCAAAAACGTACACGACCTCCCTCTTCAAGATTCAGAGGAATCATAGGAGCACTACATATATCACATTTGTTTTCCGCTTTTAACTCATCACCGCATACGGGGCAAAAAAATCTAACGATTGCATCATCAGGTATTTCAATATCAGTTTCGTATTTATAATCGCCATAAATAGAACTAAGCCATATATGCCCCTCCTTCCCCTGAATGTCAATATTTAATTTTACGGATGGTTTCCCATTTATTATCTTTTCTTTATCCATTAATGATTTACTGCAAACCGGACATTTTAGTTTTAATGGTATCATAACAACTCCTTTTTGATATTTAGATTTTATGATAATAAGGATACTATGTCAAGAGATTATACCCACTCCTTTTTATTCCCTCCCAATATTACTTCCTTACTTTTGATGGGAGAGAATTGGGTTGAGGGTGCAATAGAGAGTGTAAATCGTTAATCGTAAATTGTGAATTGTAGGGGCAGACCCCTGTGGTTGCCCTAATTCCCCTCTTATGAGATTGCTTTACTTCGTTCGCAATGACACAGTAATCATCTCTTGTGGAGAGATAAAGGTGATTATTCCATTATATTATATTCAATACATCTTTCATTTATCCTTGTATATTTAAATGTTATCTTTAAAATTGCAAGGATAAATGCAGATTAAATGACAGATATTTTTATACAATATTATTGCAAATAGGGGCAGATTACGCCTACCCTACCCTATTCTCTTCGTGAAATTCGTGTCTATATCCCCTTTCTCGTCATGCTGAACTAGATTCAGCATCTCATCTTCCGTGATTGTATCCCCATTTCCGTGCTTATAATTATTCTTCAGTAATTATTCGTGGCTATTCCCTCTCTTCCTTTCGTGTAATTTGTCCTAATTCGTGTAATTAAAGCTAAATAT
>JAGLYS010000267.1 GCA_023132105.1 Caldifarciminota bacterium | reverse complement strand
CGCAGACAGGTCGTTTCAATCCTCGCAATGACATTGATGGGTTTAATAAAACTGGTAAATATTTCCATACCTATCTACCGCATTTCCTATTGATTATATTCCAATAATTATATATAAATATAATTATGAGATATAGTATTTTTAAAAGGATGAAAAATGACCGCGTGTTTTCATAAAAAGTATTGTCTAATCAAATATATGGAATATCTTATATATGAATAATTTGTTATGTTTAGTTGTATAATTTATGTAACGAAATGGTATGAAATTCGTATTGTTTTTTGATATTGAAAATGCATAAAACGGAGGTGTTATGAAAAAGAGTATATTATTTATTTTGCTTGCCCCATTATTTCTCATAGGAGAATCAATGAGTGTAAGAGAAGCTGTTGAATTTGCCAATAAAAACAATAAAGATATTCAAATGCAAAAAAAATCGGTTACTATAAAAAATCTTCAATATTCAAAATCATTTTTATACTATTTACCTGAAATAAACCTTAATACATCTTGGAGTAAAACAGGTTCTAATCATCCGTATCAAAGTGTTATTGACAGTGGCTATAGTGGTACGATTTCATTAACACAACCAATTTTCAATTATAATTATATAGAAGGTGTAGCTTTTGCAAATATAGATAAGGTGAAAGAAGAAATATCATTCGAATTAGTTAAAATGAATGTTGAGATAGGAACTATATCAAAATTTTATAATGTATTATCCTTATTTAATGAAGAAAAGGCAGCTAAATTTCTTCTTGAGAAAAGCTCGCAAACATTTAAAATGGTCGAAAGCAAGTATGAGCTTAGAAGTGCTAATAAAAGCGAATACCTTAAAGCAAAGGTTGATTATATTAACAGTGAAATAAACTATAACACCGTTAAGTCAAATCTTGATATATCTAAAAAAGAATTGTTTAATTATATTGGCATTAAATATACTGATTGTATTCTTGAGGATGATATCTCTATAGATACATTACAGATAGAGGATTTGGAAATACTAAAAGAGCGATTGACCAAATACGATCCTCAAATTCTAGCTGAGAAGATTAACTTGCAATATTCTATGTCTATGCTAAGGAGCTCAATATCTGATTTTCTACCATATATAAATTGGAATTTATCGTATTCTACAAGAGTAGATAATATTCCGACATTTTCAAACTGGGAGGATGGAGATAACTGGTCTACATCTATAAGTTTTGTATTACCTCTTTTTAAGGGGGGAAGGAGAGCAATTGATATTGCTGAAAATAAGATAAATTATCAAAAATCAAAGATAAATTACAAAAAAGCGATTGAAGATAGAATAAGAGAGTTGCTTGAAAAAATTAGTGATGTAAGAGGTGGTTATTTGACATATACATCTGCAATCGATGCAGAGGAGATGGCAAAAGAAAATTTTAACATTAGTGAAATTCAATACAAAAATGGTTCTATTTCACAAATTGAATATCTAAATGCAAAAAAAACATATGAAGATGCAAAGTCAAATCTTATTAGGTCTAAATATGCATATTTAACAAATAGATTGCAGTTGGATGTAATGACAGGGAAATGGAAAGGAGAATAATATGAAGAAGAAAATAATAATTGCTTTAGTCGTTTTAATAGTAATTGTAATAATAATTGCTAATATTAAAGGTAGTCGAAAAAAGGTCAATGTCTATACTCATAAAACCAAGATAGGAGATGTTATATCATATGTCTCAGCACCCGGACATATTGTTTCTAAGAATGAAGTTAATATATCATCCCAGGTTATGGGTAAATTAATTAAAATTAAATATAAGGAGGGAGATAAGGTAAAAAAGGGTGATACACTTGCAATACTTGATGACTTTGATGAAAGAATGACACTAAAGAAAGCAAAAAGTGCTTATCTGGCACAAAAAGCTTCGGTAGAATATAAAAGAGCTGTTTTTGAGAAACAGAAGGTTCTTTTTAAGAAAAATTTCACATCAGAAGAATCATATCAAGCTCAAAAATTGGAATATGAAAATGCATTACATATATTATCCCAGAGCGAAGCACAATATGAAATTGCAAAAAAGAATCTTGAGTATACAAGGATCATCTCACCGATAAACGGAACAATAATAGATAAAAAAGTAAAGGTAGGGGAAACCGTAATTATCGGAACTATGAATAATCCGGGGACAGTACTGTTTAAAGTTGCGGATCTTGACAATATGCAGATGGAGGCTATGTTTGATGAAAGTGATATCCCTGATATTAAAAAGGAGATGAAAGCTCGTATAGTTGTTGATCCTATTCCCGAAGATACATTCGATGCTGTTGTTTCCGATATTGCAAGTGCAGGTGATATAATAGGGGCTGGAACAAGTGGCGAAATTACTAATTTTGAGGTTAAAGCAGACATTATAAATCCTTCGAAAAAAATAAAGAGTGGCATGGGTGGTAATATAGATATTATTTCTAATTCAGTTGAAGATGTAATAAAGGTCCCTCTTACAGCAATTCAGAAAAGAAAAATCGATGATAAATTTGAAAAGGGAATATTTGTATTAACCAATAGTAAAGTCCATTTTAAAATTGTTGAAGTGGGAATTACAGGAGAAAACGATATTGAAATTATTAGCGGTTTGAATGAAGGTGAAATAGTAATTGTAGGTCCGTATAGTTCTCTGAAGAATCTAAAGGATGGTGATGCCGTAAAAGTGGATGAGAAAAAGGGGAAAGAAGTGGGAAAGAAAAAAGTTAGTAAAAAAGATATTTCATCCGATCAGAAGGAGAACGAATCGGATAATAAACATCTCAAGAAGGGAGAATAAGGGGGTTAAATGGATTTATTCGAAGGTATAAATAGCGCTTTTATATATCTAAAAACCAATAAATTGAGATCATTCCTAACGACACTTGGAATAATTATAGGTGTAATGACAGTTATAACTGTTGTATCGCTAATACAAGGATTGGATCTTAAGGTAAAAGGTATGTTTTCTACTCTCGGAACGGATGTTATATATGTATCAAAATGGCCGTTTATACGGACCGGGTCAGTTGATTGGAGAAAATTCAGAAAGAGAAAGGATTTTACTATTGAAGATGTAAAAGCTATAAAGGAACACTGTCCGGATATAATATATGCTTCACCGGCATTTAGTACCAATAGGGATGTGAAGTATAAGAATGTCAGACTGGAATTGGTATCTATTTCCGGGGTTAATGAAGATTATCAGGATATTATGGCTCATTTTGTTGAAAAAGGAAGAAACTTTACCGAAAGCGAGGTTGACCGGAAAAGATTTGTTTGTGTAATAGGTAAGACCGTTGCTAAAAATCTATTTAAAGAGGAAGATCCTTTGGGGAAGAGGGTAGATATTTCAGGCTATAAATTTAAGATACTTGGTGTATTGGAGGAGAAGGGTAACCTTATGGGGCAGGATATGGACAATTTTGTCAATATTCCTTACACAACAGCTGAAAAAATAATGGGAAGAAGAAGACATATGATGATTGTCGTATCAGCAGAGGATAAGGAACTGGCAATGGATGAGATGAGAGGTGTCCTCAGGGTCAGGAGAAAAGTCGCAGATGATGCGGATGATGATTTTGATTTTGGGACACAGGATATGTTGTTGGCATTTTATAAGAAATTCACAAGTGCTGCGTTTCTTGTAATGATTGGCATTGCTTCACTGGCACTTGTTACCGGTGGGGTTGGTATAATGAATATTATGTATGTGACAGTAACGGAAAGGACGAGAGAGATCGGTATTAGAATGGCAATTGGGGCGAAGAAAAGAGATATACTCTGGCAGTTTCTCATTGAAACCGTAACAATATCCATTTTGGGTGGAGCTGTAGGTATTCTCGCAGGTATTGGGCTCGGGAAATTGATTTCAATCGTAAGCCATCTGCCATATGCGGTTTCTATTTGGAGTATTATGATAGCTTTTGTTGTCTCGGCAGGTGTAGGTATCATTTTTGGAATATTACCGGCAAAAAAAGCTGCAAATCTAAATCCTGTAGAAGCATTAAGGTATGAATAGGGGGTAGATATGTTGATTGCAGCAAAAAACTTAGAAAAGAGCTATCTGATGGGAGAGATAACTATTAGAGCAATTAGAGACATATCAGTGGATATCAAAGAAAATTCATTTGTTTCTATAATGGGACCATCAGGTTCCGGAAAATCTACACTGATGCATATATTAGGTTGTCTTGATAAACCTGATGAAGGGGAATTCTCTATTAAAGGAAGATCTGTTAATGACCTTACCGATGATGAACTTGCAGATATCAGGAACAATCTTATAGGTTTTGTATTTCAAACATTCA
>JAGLYS010000266.1 GCA_023132105.1 Caldifarciminota bacterium | reverse complement strand
ATTGATATGTGAGGCAAGAAGCCACAATGTGAATAAACTTGAAAAACAGACCAAGCATATGATAAATGCCGTTAATAATGCGGTTAGAAATTCGGAAATAAATATTAATAAGAAAAGATTGATGGCAAAATCAAACGAAACAATTATAAGGGAATTTGATGGAATATCAGTAGGTAAAGATGAATTTCCAGCTATTCTTGCATATAAAGCAATTGAAAAGGCGGGTTTAAAGCCGAGATTTGAGCAATCGGGAGGAGGAAGTGACGCTAATATTTTAAATGGAAAAGGGATTAAAACGGTTATCCTTGGCACCGGTATGAGTAATGTTCATACAAAAGAAGAATTCATTAAAGTAAAAAACTTAATAGAAATTGCTGAAATAGTGGAAAACATTATAAGATTATCCTATGAGTGATGCTTTTAAATATCTAAAGAAATACAAATCAATGTTAATAATCGGCATAATTTCGTTAATTATTTGCGATATTTTCCAGATATCAATACCCTGGTTTATGAAGGATGCTATCGATTCCGTTAAAGTTGAAGGAAGTATGAGATTGTTAACGAGGTTTAGTATACTTGTAATTGGGGCAGCACTTGGGAAGATATTTTTCAGTTATTATCTTAGGAGTACATTTAGAAAAATATCGGTACTTGTAGAATTTGATATCAAGAATGAATTAATGAAGAAATATCTCTCTATGCCGCCATCATTTTATAATAATCACAGCATAGGAGATCTTATGGCTCATTCGACCAATGATGTAAGGGCTGTGAGGATGCTATGTGGAATGGCAATTTTAGCTTTTGCCGATACTGTACTTGTGCTTCTCTTTGCTCTTACCCTTATGATAAAAGTTAATTTAAAATTAACACTTCTCGGTTTGATACCTCTGCCATTTCTTGCCGGTGTAATGGTATATTTTGCAAAAAATATATTTCATAAATTTACAATGGTTCAGGAGAATTTTTCAAAACTTACGGAAAAGGTTGAAGAAACACTAAGCGGGATTAAAATTATAAAGAGTTATGTTAAGGAAAATGAACAGGGAGATTTATTTAAAGATATAAACAAAAATTATATGAAAAAAAATATGGATCTTGTCAGGATTTGGGGTACAATGTTTCCAACAATATCATTCATAGCAGGATTAAGTTTATTGATAACGCTCTTCTTTGGGGCAAAATTTATGATTTATGGTCAACTTACTGTCGGTGAATATGTAGCTTTTAACCAGTACCTAATGATGTTTATATGGCCTATGATGGCAATCGGATGGGTAGTCAACCTCTATCAGAGGGGAACGGCTTCTATGAAAAGGATTAAAGCAATTCTTAATGTTAAATCGGAAATTATAGAAAGCGATAATGCAATTGTTAAAGAAATCGATGGAAAAATCGAATTCAGAAATGTTTCTTTTTCATACAATAATAATGATAATATAATTTCAAATTTATCTTTTATCATAAACAAAGGTGAAACATTAGGAATACTCGGTTTGACAGGAAGTGGAAAGTCAACAATTGCCGATATGATTTTGCGATTTGCAGATGCTAAGGATGGAAAGATACTTATAGACGGCATTAATATAAAGGACTATCAACTTAGAAATTTAAGATCTCAGATAGGTTATGTTCCACAGGAATCATTTCTTTTCTCTTATACTATTGAGGAAAACATTGGATTCGGAAAAGAGAGGTGGAGTTTCGAGGAAATTAAAAGAGCATCGAATATTGCAAAAATTTATGATAATATTATTGAATTCCCTGAAAAATTTAAAACTATGGTAGGTGAAAGAGGCGTTACTCTTTCAGGTGGACAAAGACAAAGAACCGCTATATCAAGAGCAATCGTAATAAACCCCAAAATATTAATCCTTGATGATGCATTTTCAAGTGTAGACACGGAAACTGAGGCAGAAATACTTTCCGAGATGAAAGAATATATGGGTAAAAGAACCACAATTCTTATTTCTCATAGAATTAGCACTCTTAATAATGCAGACAGAATCATTGTTCTTGATAGTGGAAAACTTATAGAGGAAGGAAATCATAATGATCTATTGAATAGAAAGGGATTATATTATGAGATCTTTACCAAACAGCAACTTACTGAAGAACTGGAGATTGTTTAATGGTTGAAGACCATTTTATTAGTGATGAAATAAAAAGCAAAAAGCCCAAATTTTGGATAATAAAAAGATTGGCAAGATATTTCATACCATACAGGGGATATGTGATTATTTCTGTGATTATGCTCCTTGTAGTATCAGCCATTCAAATAATTCCCCCGTATTTGACAAAAATAGCAATAGATAAATATGTACTTGTTGGAAACTATTCAGGCTTATATAAGATTGCCATTGCCTATCTTATAATATTATTACTCCAGTTTGTTATACAATACGTGGAAATAATGATTACTGAATTTGTCGGACAAAGGGTGATGATAGACTTAAGAATGGAACTTTATAGACATCTTGAATCGCTATCAATGACATTTTTCGATAAAAATCCAATAGGAAGATTGCTAACAAGGGTTACAAATGATATAGAAACATTACACGAACTCTTTACAGGTGGAGTTATAGCGATAATAGGGGATGTATTTACCATAATTGCAATTGTTATAATAATGATAATTATGAACCCCAATCTCACTCTTGTATCCTTTGCTCTTTTCCCTGTATTTGCACTGGTTGCATATATATTTTCAATAAAATCTCATGCGGCATACCTTGATGTAAGGAAATATGTTGCTAAATCCAATGCAAATCTTCAAGAAAACCTTTCGGGATTAAAGGTTATTCAAGCTTTTATAAGAGAAGAAAGAAATTATGCCAAATATAGAACAATCAATAAATCATATGTAAAAGCGAGTTACAGAGCAATAAAGATTAACACTATATTTTTTCCCGTAATAGAAGCATTAAGTTCTATTTCAATTGGTATTGTAATCTGGTATGGCGGGGGAAAAGCGATTCAGGACACAGTAACAATGGGGACACTTATTGCTTTCATAGCTTATGTGAGACGATTTTTTGCTCCGATTAGAGATCTTGGGGAAAAATACAACATCATTCAGAATGCATCGGCTTCTTCACTTCGAATATTTAAACTTCTTGATAAAGATATGAAAATCATTAATAAGCCTAAGTATCCCGATATAAAACCCGAGAAGGGCGAGATTGAGTTTAAAGATGTTTGTTTTTCCTATAATGATAGAGATATGATATTGAAGAATATTTCATTCAAGATACATCGCGGAGAGAAAGTAGCGTTTGTAGGAGCAACTGGTGCCGGAAAAACATCGATTATAAATATAATTCCAAGGCTTTATGAAATTGATAGCGGTGAAATTTTAGTAGATGGAGTTAATGTAAAATATCTTGATAAATCGAACCTGAGAAGTGAGATTGGCATTGTTTTACAGGATCCTTTCATATTCGCGGGAACTGTGTTCGAAAATATCAGGTTGTGGGATTCGAATATAACACTTGATGATGTCGAAAATGCATCAAGGATTGTCAATCTGCATCCGTTTATTAAAAAGAGAGAAAAGGGATATTTTGAAGAGGTTGGAGAAAGAGGTAGCAATTTCTCACAAGGTGAGAGACAGATGATAGCTTTTGCCAGAATATTCCTAAAAAACCCACCTATCCTTATTATGGATGAAGCAACATCAAGCATTGACACACATACTGAATCATTGATTCAGGATGCTCTGATAAAAATTATGGAAGGGAGAACATCCATAATCGTTGCACATAGACTCTCTACAATTAAAAATGCAAATAAGATATATGTTGTTCATAAAGGTAAAATTGCAGAAGAGGGTGGACATCAGAACTTACTTGCTCTAAAAGGTATTTATTATAAACTTTACAAATTGCAATATGCCAAATAGGGGTATAGTTCATCATTATTGTTTACTTAATCCGATTTCATTTCTCCGAGAATTTCAAATTCTACGCGTCTATTCATTAAATAATCGGTTTCATTATTCTCAGGATATATAATTGGTTTTGTTTCTCCATATCCTTTTGTAACAATAGTCGACTCTTGAATATTGAAATTTTTCATTAAATAATACTTTACAGCTAACGATCTTCTTTTTGATAATCTAAGATTATATTCTTGCTGCCCCCTGGAATCGGTATACCCGTTGATTCTAATAAAAACATTCGGATTATCTTTCATTATAATCCCAATAGAATCAAGTACAGGATATGATTCCTTCATAATGGATGCTTTATTACTATTGAAATGTATGTTACGGAATACTATTTTCATCCTCTTCTTCAATAAAAAAACATCTTTGTATGTTATTCGATTTGTGTCTATTGAAAAGGATGTAGTTTGTCTTATGAAATCTTTATCCATTGGTATAACTTCAATGGAGTATTTTCCGAAATTTAATTTTGTTTTAACAGTCCCGTTCTCATCTGCTTCAAGTTCCTTTACTTTATCTATAAGAGAATCATAGACAATAATATCACAAAGAACAGGAACCTTGGTATTAGCATTTAACACTCTGATAATAAGCTCACCCTCTGTAGGTGCTGGTACGATCACCTCTACTTTTGGTTGAGTTTTGGGTTTTGCTTTTACTGTTTCGGTTTTATGTTTTACGGTTTTTTTTGTCTCCTCATTTAGTTGGATTGTTAATGAAAAATTGACAGATGGCGTATTCCCACTGCCCGAATATAACTGTTCTATATGCGTAAATGAGAGTCCTGCTTGCAGATTACGATTCATATACATACTTAGCAATTTAATACCTGCATTGGCATCTCTTCCGTCAAATTCAGCATTCAAATATAAATTATTGAAAACCTTATATTCGGCACCTATGAATAATCCGAAATACCAGTCCCCTGATACGGTTGTATAATTACTTGCCAATACTGATGGATTAAAATAATGTGAGATTGGACCATACCCTACATATTTCCCTCTTCCGATTCCCAGATTAAATTTTAACATATCGTTATATTCCGAGGTTGCAACTAAATAAACAGATGCATTTTCAAAAGGTCTGTTTGTATAATTCCAATCTGATAAAACGCCTGAAGAATCTCTACCAACCGGAGAAATTTTTTTTCTATAAGTCAAATCACTTATTCCTATCGCAACCCCCGGATTTAAACCGTTACCCTTTAATATTGAAAATCTACCGTCTAAACTCCAATCTGCAAGTGTATAATAATGGAGTGTAACTTGAGCCTTATTGGCAATACCGAAGGTTGCAGCCATATTATAATAAACATGATCAGGTGCATTTGTAGAAAGGGGTGTTGAAAAACTGCCATTAATTTCAATACCTGCAACGGAATTGACGATATTGGATGTTGGAATATCAATCATATTCGATGTGTTTATATATTCGGCATTTAAAATAAATGTTGTTAGAAATAATAATATAAAGAGTAATCTTTTCATAATATATCTCCTTGTTATATTAATATTAGTATATAATAAAGTTTTTAAAATTGCAAGAGAGGAAGAGAGGGGAACCACTACGAATTCATGAACAATGAGAAACAGACATCAGACGCCAGACATCAGACTTCAGCCAAAAAGGGAAAAAGAAGAATATAACGAATTTCACAAAGAGAAGAGAAGGGAATAAATTACAACTTTGTTTCACGAATTAGGGCACAATGCATTGTGCCCCTACACTTACACTAATAGAAATAGAGCATATATATGGGTCTGCCCCTACAATTTACAAAAATGACCATGTCCTTGCGAACGAAGTGAAGCAATCCCACAAGAGTAACTTTAGATTGCTTTGCCTGCCAGGGCGTGTGCGCAGGCAGTCAGGTCGTTGCATTCCTCGCAATGATAATTCCCGAATTAGCAATTTACGATTTACA
>JAGLYS010000265.1 GCA_023132105.1 Caldifarciminota bacterium | reverse complement strand
CTTTCATTATATTCTTCGTGAGTTATATACCATTCAAGTCCTGTTAGATAATCTTTGTCTTTTCTAATTAATGAGCCGGCATAAAGATTTGCATATTTTAATGCATTTTCTATATAAGCATTTCTATAACTATTTGTAATTAATAAACCACTAAGTACAAGTGCCTCTGCCCCAAAATGATAAAATGAAGATTCCTTAGCCCCCATATAAAGATTTCCACTTCCGGGCAAGGCAAGTGACATACCAATTGCTAATGCTCTATTTTTTGCTGTCATTGGTAGTGTAATAGATATAATTAATATTAATATCAATAGGATTTTCACATATTTACTCATCAATCACCTCATCTCGCTATTAATAACTTTTTATAATATTTTTCAACTTTATCACCTGCATAAAGCTCTATCTGTATAATGTAAAGGTCATTACCCAACATATCCGTTTCGATTGGAAATTCACTGGGAATATTTATATCATTAATGTAAATATCTCCTTTCTGCCTTACATTCTTAGATGCATCAAATACAATATACTTGATATATGCAATATGATTTAATGTAAGTCTTATCTTTAAATTATCCCTTGTTACGGGATTTGGATATATATAAAAACTGTTTTCTTTTAGAATAGGAAGTGAATCATTAGATGCGTTATTATCATATGAAAAAATATATAACGCATTATGCTTAATATTCTTATGCTGAAATGGAGATGTTACATTAGAAGAATCAAAAATAACGGAAAGATCAAAGACATTTAATTGATTTCCTTCATCTCCAACCAACAATTCCATATCCCTATCTCTATCAATATCGGCAAGAACAGGTGTTGAGAAACATTTACTACCTAAGCTCATTGGGAAATTGCTTACATTTTTTCCATGATAGTTTATAGCGTGTACATTCCCGCAAGGAGCAGCTACGACAATATCAATTGTATCATCACCGTCTATATCGCCAAGTACTATAGATGATTGAATTACTTCGGTATCGATCTCAACGGGGAATCCCGACATTATAGTCCCATTTGAATGTACTGCAAATACCTTTCCCCCGGCAGTAAAAATTATTTCCGGTTTATTGTCTTTGTTTATATCTCCAATAGCAGGTGTCGAGTAAAATGTTTGATAATTGACAGTGTCTTTAATCTCCTTTTTCCATTTCACATTTCCAAACTCATCAACAAGTATCATCTCATTATTAGCATTTGTATAAAAAATAGTCATTGTATCAATATTTTGAATATTACCCATTACAGGACTTGATGTGGTTTGCCATATTGAAGATTCCCCTTTTGTCCATACGGTATCACCATTCTCTGCTTTAATTTTGAATAATCTGCCATCACCCGACAAAGCATAAATAAAACCGTTGTAGTATATAGGCGTTCCCCAGAGCCATTGTGTCATATATACTTTCCATTTGATTTCGGGAATACTTCCATTGTAGTTAAGACAGTAAAGATAATTATTATTTGATCCGAAAATTATTTCATCTGTTGAATCATCATCTATATCAGCAAGAAGAGGGGCTCCTAAAATCATTTCTCCCGTTGCAAATGGAAATCCTGCCACCCTCCTGAGGACCGGGACAAGGCTAAGTGAATCAGCATGATAAGCATAGAGTTTCCCATCCGTTGATGTAGACACTATTTCAAGTCTACCATCCCCTGTAATATCCCCTATTGCATTCCCGGTATACGCCTCATTGCCACTCATTCTTGTTGCCAGACCATTTATCGTATTCATATATGGTGTCCCGTCAGGTTCGAAAATATATATCTCACCAGCAACACCATTCTGTAAAATTTCATTTATCCCATCTCCATCAAGGTCATAAACAAGTGGAGAATTCACATCTGTTACCGTATCCAACTGAACGGGAAAACCTTTTTGCTTCCAATTGAACGAAACATCAAATGTCATTATATTTCT
>JAGLYS010000264.1 GCA_023132105.1 Caldifarciminota bacterium | reverse complement strand
TCGCAACTTTTGTTTAGGTGATGAAATGGAAAAAATACATCGCAAGGTAGAAGAAATAATATGTGCATAGCTTCATATAAACAAATTTAGTATTAGAATATCCTCGGGGTGGGTATAGCCCCTTTTAAATATTAATAAAGGGATTCCTTATAACGAATGATCAGGAAAGAACTACAAGAATTGACCTATCGATAAGAAAATGAATAGAACTTAGAAAATATGATTATTTATTTAAGCCACGGGATAATTTTTATCAATATATATTCTTGTTTTGGCATAAAGCAAGTAATTTTACTATCCTGATTGATTTAGATTATTCTATTGGTAGGTGTTCCTTTTCAATTATAGGTCCCGTCAGAATCTTTTTTATTGCATTAATATTATATTAATCCAACTTTAAGGAACTACATTGTCTAAAAATAAATATAGTTATTGTTGTTAAATACTTGTCTCAAGTATCATTCTTGAAAAATAATTTAAAAGCCCCTCAGATAAACTGAGGGGCTTTAATTAGTTATCTATATTTTTATAGATTGCCGAAATAAGCATTGAATTTTTAATACACTTTGATATCATCTAAAAGAATGGCTGTATCAAAAATTTCATCGCCTAAATCCTCCGCTTCAAAAGTTATAGTTACTGTTTTTCCCTGGAATGCAGATATATCATATTCATTGTTCTGCCAACCGGTCATCCAAACATCTCCCTTATCAAAAACGATATCTGGCGACACATAAATTAAATCTCCTCCGTTCACTTGTGTAGCTCCAAATTCTGCAGCAATACTATCCACGGTTTTATGAAGTAATGTTGTAGTTGAAGAATCATCTACTTTGGTAAGGGTCACTTTGAATGGATCCTGAAATATTGAGCCAATATACCATAAAAATTCCTCAGAAATATAATTCCAATCAAACTGCAGTTTTGTTTCATCATCTCCTACATCGAATGTCTGCGACAGGGAGCCATATTTATCTGTATATCCTAATCCGGTGGAGATAATACCCATTTTCGTTCCCTCAGTGGGCTCTAATAAGCTGAGAGCATAAATTATTCTTCCATCACCTTCTTTTGTCCAATTCATGAAGCCATCTTCAAAGCCACCATTAGAAAAGGGTATAGATACTGGTATTTTAACATTTTCTTTACC
>JAGLYS010000263.1 GCA_023132105.1 Caldifarciminota bacterium | reverse complement strand
TGTTGAATATATAGGAATTTCATATAGTAGATTATATATAAAAAACGGTTATTCTATTGATAGTACCAATATAGAAGTCGAAGATGCGGGGAGCAATAAATCATTGATGGATTTTTTGGATTTAGCTATGAGATATACCGATAATAAAATCAATCTTGTAGTCTGGGATCATGGTAACGGTTGGTATAATAATATAAATACAATGGCAATATCATATGATAATAGTACGAACAATTCAATAGGTGTTGCCAATGGCGAATTATATAGTATATTTAATTCATTTTATGGTAAACATAAGAGAAAGTTCAAAACAATACTATTCGATGCGTGCTTAATGGGAGAGATAGAGGTAATTTATGAATTATCGGATTTTACAGATTATCTGATAGCTTCTCCGGATAAAGTGCCAATCATTACATTTAATTATCATAGTTTATGCTCTGGTAATGATTATTATCAGAGCTTAGAGAATAATGTGAATATTTACAATGATAACAATCCATCGAAGTTTTCAATTATTGACATTAATAAATTCAATCGATTCTTATCCACACTTAAAAATAATGTCGCAATTTTCAGAGGAATCGATATATCATCGATTTATACTGATTTAAAATATTATACGGATTCAAATGACGATAGTATTGCATGTGGTATATACAGCTTATTAAATTGTATCGATTCCATGAATATATTGGATGACTATAAGAAAAGTATTGTTAATATAGATGATACGGTGGATATCTCAATGTTTATACCGGTAAGTATTGATTTGTATTTGAAAAAAATATATGAATATAAGGATTTACGATTCAACAAATTCTTAAGATGGGATAGTATTGCATTTTCAATGTATAATGAAACGGATACATTTCCACCCATGCTAAGGGTAAGTGAAATATCAAATGTTAGTGGAAATACATATAGAGCGGAATTATGTCAGTGCTATGATTTTGCTTCGGATGTTTACGGAGAAGTATATAACTATAAGAATCTAAGAACACTTAAACTTTATGATTTTGAAGATAATATATTGCCAAATTCAAATGGGTTTACAAGAAGCTTGGGAGAAAGTTACAACGGAGAATACAGCTATTTTTCAAAAGAGGGGGATATTACTATAATCCCGGGGGTTAAAAGGGTATATATTGGTTTTTATATTTATAAATACAATGCGAATATAAATTTACAAATGTTTTTAAACGGTCATGTGATTGAAAGTGGGTTTAATTATATTAATGATTTTAAATGGAGATATGTATCCATATTCGATACAATAGGTCTTGATAGCATTAAAATATCGATTTCATCAACAAATGGCTGGGCATATATAGATGATATTGTAATTGATAGTTTCTCCAATAGAGAATATTTAGGAAGAAAAAGTACCGATAAGTATATATTCCTCTATAATTTATTTAAAGGCGATTATAATATCGCTATTAAAGGAGTTGATACTTATGGGAATTATGATCTTGAATCCGAAATCTATAAATTTACAAACACATCTCAAGCATCCGCATATATTTGGCCATCTCATGCCAATACAGGTGTATTAAGGCATATAGCGATCGATGATAGTTCCGGTATTGTCGATATTAAAGTATTTGCTATTAATGGAAAGAGGATAATTATTGATTTTGACTTAGATAACAGAGCATTTATAATGCCTGATTATTCAAAAAACGGAATATATGTATGTGTAGCGATTACAGAACATTATATCTACAATGCCAAATTTATCATTTCACATTGAATTAAAATTAATTATATTGTATTATTCCCACTATGAAGATATTATCACACATTAAAGCACTTTCCGGAAAAAGCAGGAAGGGTATCAATTTTATTTCGGCAATTAAGAATACTGATATTATTGTTGTCAATGTTCCATACAATGATTTTTACTCATTGCTTTTTATGGAATCTATTATAAATATAGAGAATTTTTATAACGGAATGGGAAAAAAGACCATTGTATTGATGTGCAAAAGATTAAGTATATTCAGACCGTATTTCGATGGTTATGTAAAATATTATCAGGAGGACAATAAAAATAAAATGCAGGATTTTTATAACTATATTGGGAATATTGACAGAAATTCGATTTATGTGGATTTTACTCCTATGCCGGATAGTATCGATGATTCAATACTAAAGAAAATCAAATCTATCGTAAAAATATCGATTGGTGCCGAGAGGAGTGGTTTTAACATATATATTAAATATCAATCCGATATAATGGAAACAATCCATACATTAGAAAGTATTTTATGTGTGAAACATAAAAATGTCAAGGGAATAATAAACAAAAAGAAAAAGCAGGGAAAAGGGGTATGTATCGAATCAAATATATATTCGATATATACAGGAGAAAAGATTAAGACCCCTTGTATTATGCCAGATTTTTATAGTCTTGATAATAAGAACCAGATTATTGAAAAGATAAACGATTGTGAATATGTTATATGTTATAAAAACGCTTATGCTGCAATCGGAAATCTTTTGAATAAGAAAGTTATCTGTATTTCGGAGGATAGATATTTACCCTATGGTATATATAAATGCAAGAATGAATCCGTAGAGATTGACTACTATATCGAATAAATGAAGAAAAAAGATATGTTACTGAATAAAGAGAGAATAGAAGAAATCTTTGGAATGTTTTCATCGCAACGCTCCAAATCAGGGATTTATAAAGCATTTACATCATCATTAGGGAATAAAACAGATCTATTTTCTTATAGATTTAAAGAGGAACATAATATTTTTTCTCTTGAATATTCCAATAAGAGAAAGATAAAAAATGTTCTAAATACACTATTTATTGATTCTTCACAACTACCGGGAAGTATAAATAAAAAGAAAGGTATTGTATATAGGGAATATAAATTAAATAGATTGAAAATCAAGCAAATTTTCAAGAGTGATTATATTGGAAAAAAGAACAATATATTATTATTGATAATGCAGGATGAAAGCTTTAAAAAACTCATAGTTCTTGTGAATAAAAATAGACCAATAAGTATGGATTTTTATCTTGCAGAGACACTTTATATGTTTTTGAAAATTGAGAATATGAATGATATTATCAGCTTAAATAAGAGCAACAATAAAATGTATGGAGATCATATAAAAAATCTTGAAAAGAAACTACATATCCTGAATTATCTCACCAATAATTTGATGGCAACATTAAGTTTGGAAGATTTACTCGATACTATTTGCAGGATTGTTAGTGAAAAAGTAGGTTTTAAAATAGTTTTAATCAATATGTTATCTGATGATTATGTAAATCTGGAAAGGGTTGCTTCTTCCGGTATAAAAGAGGGAGTATTTAATCAATTGAAAACAACGAGGGTTCCGGTGGAGAACATCAAATATCTGCTTAAAAACAAATATAAAATTAGTAATTATATATATTTCATAAGAAATATATATGAAACCAAGGTAGCTAAATATAGTAAGGTTTTTGGAGATAGTTTTAATAATAATAAAGAAATCTCATGGCGAAACGAATATACTATTCTTATCCCTTTTTATGATAGGAATAAGAATTTAATAGGTACGATGAGTTTAGATAAACCTTCAAATGGTAAAATTCCCGATTCAAGGACATTAGAGCTTTTGGGAATTATTGCTAAATTCGCAACATTGGCTATAAGAAATGCAGTTCTTTATAAAAATACTATTGAAACAATGGATGAATTATCCAATGTTTACGGAATTACAAGCTTTATTTCAAAAGTGATGCCTCTTGACGATCTTTTAAAAAATCTTGTTACATTGCTGAAAAAAAATTTTAAATATATAAATGTATCGATATTAAAAATACAGGAAAAAGTATTAAAGGTTTATTATGCCAGTAATTATCCGGATGAAGAAATTTCAATGATTAATAAGATGCTTCTATCCACAGATAGATGTATAGCAAACAGAAGCCGGGATAACAAAAAGTCATATCTTATTAAAGATTCGAGAAAGGATTCGGATTTCATTCATATTGGGAATACTAACCAATCTGAAATAGCAATTCCGATAATAATCAAGAACAGAGTGTGGGGAGTGCTTAGTGTCGAGAAGAAAGGGGTTAATAGTTTAAATGAAAAGGATTTGAAATTATTGGAAATTATAGTAAATCATCTTTCAACGGCAATGGAGAATATAGAATTGTACCAGAAACTTAATGTAATGGCAAATACGGATTCTATGACTTCATTATATAATTATAGATTTTTGAAGAATCATCTGAAGAAAAGAATATCGGAAACGACAAACCCTAATACTATTTTTTCACTTATAATGATAGATATGAATAATTTTAAATATATCAATGATACATATGGTCATTTGGCAGGGGATGAAGTCCTTCAATGGTTAAGCAGTAAAATGATTATAGCATTAGGTGGTAAATGTAAAATATCCAGATATGGCGGAGATGAATTTTTAATTGTTTTTGATGGCAAAAAGAAAGATGCTGCTGAATTGATGAATAGATTCAGAAAGAATATTAGAGAAAAGGAATTTATATATAATGACAAAATCATCAAGGTTGATTTTTCTATTGGAGTAATGGAGTATCCGACAAACGCTCATTCTCTATCGGACTTGATTGACCGGGTTGACAAAGCGTTGTATAATGAAAAAAATATAAAAAATGATTAATTTTTTAAAAAGTTTATCGAGACTCGAAAAAATAATATTCATATTCTTTATTATCTTATTGATATCCTTTATTATATTCATACAGATTATTCTTACATCATTAGAAGAAAACACTAAGTTGAAAACAAGAGTATATGCAAGATTCATATCAAGTGCTCTTAATGAAGACAACGACCAGTCCACAGAAATAATATTCGATGAAATAATAAGCAAGATAGATTTCCCCGTTTTGATAACAGATGGAGATGATATACCTGTTTCATGGAGAAATATTAACATTGGAGATGAGAGCATAACATATAGCAGTCTTAAAAAGGGTGAAAATATTCACATAATAAGGAAATTCAATACAATTAAAAAGAGGCTTGCAAAATCCAACACACCGGTAGAAATATATGACCCGATATCCGGGGAGGTAATAGAAAGAATATATTTCGGATATCCAAGAGAAGTGTTTATTATGAGGTATGTACCTCTTTTCGAAATTCTTGTAATGCTAATTCTTTCTATACTGGGCTTTATAGGGATAAAGATAATTAAAGAAAATGAAAATAATAAATTATGGATGGGTTTAGCAAGAGAAATGGCTCATCAGATTGGGACGCCGACAATTGCATTGATGGGGTGGATTGAGATCATAGAAGAAAATCAAGGAAAATTAACAGAAATTAAAGATATCGAATTTATGAAAGAAGATGTTAATAAATTGAAGATCATTGCAAACAGATTCAATAAAATTGGTCGAACTCAACGGTTGATTTGCCTGGATTTAAATAAAGAGGTCGATAAAGTTGTCCGGTATTTCAATGAAAGATCTCCCAAAAGAGGGAAAGGTTATTCAATAAAGATAGATAAAAATGAGAATATAAAAAGTAAGATAGATCCCGAACTTTTTAGCTGGGCTATAGAAAATATGATTAAGAATTCAATCGATGCAATATCACAGAATGGAAATAAAATTAAAATTGATATGTTCAAAGTAAAGAACAGGTCTGTTATTGAAATTTTCGATAATGGGAGGGGAATCAATATGAGAATAATAGATAATATCTTCCAGCCTGGTTTTAGCACCAAAAAGTATGGTTGGGGACTTGGCCTAACACTTACCAAAAGAATAATCAAGGATTACTTTTCAGGTAAAATATTTGTTAAAAATACAAAGAAAGGTAAAGGATCAACATTCCGGATTGACTTACCGTATTGTGAGGTTTAGTAATGATAGATATCCTGTGGATAGATGATGAAATAAAAAGTTTACAATCGATTATAAAATTTCTTAAAGAGAGGGATTTTAAAGTCCTGGGAATTGACAATGCCGAAGATGCATTATCTATTATTGAAGAGGAGAACATAGGTTTAATAATTCTCGACCAGATGATGCCCGGATTGGATGGAATGGGTTTTTTAGAGAAAATGGAAAGTATTGGAAGTGAAATTCCTGTTGTTATGATGACAAAAATCGATGATGAAAATTTTATGGAGGAGATCTTTGCCAAAAAAGTCGAAGATATCTTAATAAAACCTGTAAGTCCAAAACAGGTACTTGCCGTATGTAAAAAATATCTGCAAAAAGAAAAGATACTTGAAGAGACTACTCAAAGAAGTTATGGCAGAGAATCAAGGGATATCCTGATGGGGTTGAATAGTATAGTGACAATAGATGATTGGTATAAAATTGCAATATGGGTTTCCAAGTGGAATATTAAGCTTGACAAATCCGAATATAAGGATTTAAGAGATCTTCACAATATTACGATACAAAATCTTAATAATGAATTCATCTACTTTATAAAGAATAAATACAAATCCATATTAGACGATAATTCCATTACAAAATCCAATAATTTATTGAAAAATAAGGTGTTTCAACATTTAAGCAGTAATAAAAAAATCTATTTTATTCTATTCGATTGTATGAGACTTGATATTTGGTTGATATTCAAAGAGATGCTCGAAGGTTATTTTAATATAAAAACAGATTGTTATATGTCAATACTACCGACGCTTACATCATATTCAAGAAATTCGATATTCAGCGGTAAATTTCCGGATGAAATGAGTGATATGTATCGAACGATATGGGATGAGAATGATTTAAAACAGAATAGATTCGAAGAGGAAAATTTAAAAAAACTACTCTTGAAATATAATTACACAAATTGGGATAATTTTGAATATGTAAAGCTTGTAGATTTAAATTTCGCAGGTAGAATGGGTGTCTACAACAAACCGGGTTTTATTGCAATAGTTGTAAATTTCCTTGATATGTTGATTCACTTTAGAGCTAAATCGGAATTAGCAAAAAGAAGCTTACCCAATGATACTGCGTTCAGGAAAATTGTTAAAAATTGGTTTGAAAATTCAAAATTTCTGGAATTCTTCGAGAGGATTTCTCAGGAGGATGCTATAATATTTATAACATCTGATCACGGGGCTATTACAGTAAATAAGGATTTATTTGTAAAAGGAAGTCGAATATCCAATATACAATTTAGATATGCAGAAGGATATAGTATTATGAGCGACAAGAGAAATACAATGACATTTTTTAATCCTTTGGAATTTCATCTGCCTTCAAAAGGGATGAATTATAGATATATTCTTGCATTAGGAAATTCTTATCTTAAGCCTAAAGATTATAAAGGTATTGATTTTTCCGGAACAATGCAACATGGTGGAATTTCAATCGAGGAAATGATACTCCCGATTGCGACACTTAAACCCAAAAAATGAAACGATATATTATATTGTTTACGATTTTACCTTTATTGTTATTAAACTATTTTATGTATAAAAATATCATAAAAACTATATCATCTGTTTTTATCGATGAATCAATAATAATATCACAAACATTAGATGAAACATCATCATCGATATTTCGATTACTTGAAATTAATAAACAATTATATATTGAAGACAGGATGCAAATTGTATATTCATTTTCTATTAATGCATTATTGAATGCTTATAGCAGAGCAGATCTTATGATAAGATTCGACATAGATGATATTGTTATATTTCGCAATAATACCGAAATTGTTAAATCTGTAAGAAATTATAATATCGATTATTCGGTTGTTAAAAATGATTTTGCATTTATGAATAAAGGTTGTTTGATTATTTTGAGAAATTATTCAAGTTACAGAGTTTTTTTTATTTTTAGGATGTCTGACATTGCGAGTGAAAGGGATACACTCAATTTCAGATCTTTCTTAAAAAAAATAAGAGATAAAACGAGTATTAGATATTTTATTTTACAGGATGAGAAAGGAATTATTGCAGCCACAGGAAATATAAGCAAGATATCGACTATAGAGTCAGATACATTTCTAAAAAACTCTCTTTTGGATAATGAATTCCATCATAGATTCATTTTATTTAATGGAAGTCAAAGTTTAGAAGTAACAAAGAGGGTCGAACATAATATCGAGGAAATTTATCTGATGCGGATATGTTATGATACCAAAGATTATTTTATTAGTGTTAGAAAAGTTAGTATAGTATTTTTAATCTCTAGCTTTTTAATAGTTATAATAATCTGTCTTTTATATTTAATAATTATTGGTTCCGGGAAGTTAAAAAAGATTAAATATGAGAATGTGTTTAATAAGGAGATTATAATTAATTTGTTTAACAATATTAATTCTCCTATTATCATTTTTAATGATAAATTAGATATTATTTTAAGAAATTATAAGGCAGATAATATATTACAAGATTTGGGAGAAAACCGCTTAAAGAATATTATTAAAGAGATAAGCAATAAAAAGGAGTATAAAATCAATAACAGGATATTCGATATATTGTTATCCGATATAATAATTAATGAGGAGAACAAGAGGTATAAGCTTGCAATGTTTATTGACCAGACGGATCAATTGAAGATAAGGGCACTTGAGGAAGAATTGAGGAGTAATAAGCAGATTGAAGCATTTGTATCGGAATTTGCACATCAGGTAAAAAATCCGTTAAATGCTATTTCAATGTCAATTCAAAGAATTGTTCAAAAAAATGAGATTGATATAAATCTTATAAAAATCATAGATGATGAAATAGTAATGCTCAACAGTAAAGTATCGAATTTTCTTCTGAATATAAGAAATAAAAGAAAAGTATCCTGTATAAATGATATTATTGCCGATGTTTGCAAATTGTATAGTACGGAAATTGCGGAAAACAATATTATTCTTACCTGTTATCTTCCTGACAATCCGATTTATTCAAGAATAGAGAGAGATGAATTATCCGATATAATGAAAAATCTTATAAAAAATGCTATTGAAGCGCTGAGTAATTGCATTAAAAAGGAGAAAAAGTTAGATATAAAATTAACAGAAAAGGGAAAACATGCCGAGATCACTGTTACGGATAATGGAATAATAATTGATGAAAAAAAATTAGGGCATATTTTCGATAAATTCTATTCAAGTAAGAAAAACGGTACCGGAATTGGCTTATATGCGGTTAAGAAAGTGGTCGAAAGCTATGGAGGAAATATAGATGTTAAGGTTACCGATTTGGGATTAAAATTATTTAGAATAAGGTTGAATTTAATAATCTAATCTTGACATAGCGTTAAGTATATGATATAAATATTACTATATAAGTAAATGGGAGGTTTTCATATGAAGAAGGTATTAATCCTTGTTGTTCTCGGTCTGGTAATCGCACTAGTCGGTTGTAACACAGAGACGATTGATTTCGCTCAGAACTCTAGTTTTTCCTTGAAATCCATAGTAACGAAAATCGATACATCTATTACAGGAAGTTCGTTTCTTGTAGATTCGGTTTATGTGAGTTGGGCAATTCAGACCCCTACTCAGGGTGAAGGGCTTGCTTTATTCAAATCACAGGATACGACGAATTTTCCTGCTGATCCTGAAACCACATATATCTATGGAAGAATAAATTCATATACGGATGTAACGGATGTAAACCCTCTGGAAACATATTTTTATCGTATTACATTACCTACAAACAGCGAAACGGCAATAGTATATACATTAGAAGCAAATATGAGGGACACTATTCAATTCTTATCCCCGATTCCATCGGTTGATACGAACTTTGCATATTCATATATGCCGGACACTATTATGATAATACCGGAAACGCTAAAAATACAATTTAAGACAATACCGGATGTTTATCAATATTCGGTTGATTTCGGTTATATCGATACGACAGGCGTATATAAACTGATATGGACCAGGCAGAATATAAGTGTTCCTGATACATCTGATACTTTACCTTATACAACTGGAACGGATGATCCAGTAGTGTATGATACACTTGGTGGTGATACGCTATTTACATTTAATTTTACAGGTGCCGATGATACTCAAACGGAATATATCATTCACCCAAATACGAAATATCTTGTAAGGGTAAATGCAATTTATGAAAACGAACCTGTGACAGATCCTAATGTGCTTTCACTTATTGTGAATAATAAATCTATAGGCTGGACATCATTTAAAACAGCACCATAGTTGTTCGATTTGTAATATATAATAATAAAGACGGAGTTTTAACTCCGTCTTTATTATTATAAAATTCTTGTTGATTTTTTCCTCTTTTCAATTATACTTAGAAATATGAATATAAAAGCTTTTTTACTTATATTGTTTTTTATCACATATTTGGTTATCATAGTATCCGAAAAAATTCAGAATTATATCGCAAAGATTACAAATTTAAGGAATCTGAAAATTCACAAAAGTGTTGTTATCTGGCTGGCGATAATTTTATTGATTCTTCTAAATGCGATTAAGATAAAAAATATTGT
>JAGLYS010000262.1 GCA_023132105.1 Caldifarciminota bacterium | reverse complement strand
AAATTTCACTGTATCGGGATATATTTCCCAATATTTCTTCCTCGCCCTTGATGGGAGAGGATTGAGGTGAGGGTGCAAACGGGAATGACAATCGCCAACGGGAACGGATTGTAGGGGCACGATGCATCGTGCCCTAATCTGTTTATTATAATTATCTTCCTGTCTGAATATCTATTTCAATATTATCCCTTTGAATGATTTGTTGTCTGCCTTTATGAGATATACTCCCTGAGGTAATGATTCTATCAAGTAGTTTTTCCTGCCTTTGGAAAGATCTATCTTCTCATTCCTGAGGATTCTTCCGGATAGATCACATACCTTAAGGTTTATCTCTCTATCCTGTATACTAGAGAACTCTATCTTCAGTGAACTGCCTACGGACCTTATCGTTCTAACATCATTCTTAATAATTTTTTTTCTCTTATCTGCTATGCCCGATATGAAATCAATAGTGTCATCTGCCTGATATCCTGTTATCTCCATAACATAGTTTCTTGTATATCCTTCGGATAATTTCCTGTCTATATTCTTAAATATGAAGTCAAGTGTATCATTGGGGTTGAGGATATAATATTTATTATCAATACTACTAAGTTTTGAATCAAAAGATTCTTGTTCCAATTCGGTTTTAATATCTTTACCATTTGTAGTGCTGATCTCATCTTTTGTGTCCTTTAAACTAATGTCCTTCTTGGAATCAACAACATACAGTTTAATATTATCGATGTATGTATTTTTATCACTATTTATGATTCTGAATTTGAAATTATTACCTATCAGGGCATTATTCTTCAATAAAATTGCATTGTCAGTTCTATCCGGTGTAAATAGTTCATATTCAAGAATATATTTATTTCCGCTATTTGAAAAAAGTTTGGGAACACCACCCCCTTCATAGTAATAAACAGAACTTATATTTGAATAGTGATAAAAAGTATTGCCGGATAACTGAAAGGAGAATGCTTTATATGTATCACTAGGGCATATTTTACCAAGTTGTATTTTCTTATAACCGGAACCATAATTATAAATTACTTTCCATGAACCATTGTTTATTTTATAGTAAATACGAT
>JAGLYS010000261.1 GCA_023132105.1 Caldifarciminota bacterium | reverse complement strand
GTCGAGTGAGTTTTCATTTGCATTGTCTTTTGCAATTACAACTTCTTTTTTATTAATAGCTGATCTGAGTAATTCAATATTTACACTAAATAAATCGGAAATTTTTCTATACCACAGTTCTCTCTTAATCGGGTCGCTAATATCATTAACAGTAGTTAATAACTCCTTGATTAGGATATTTAACTGGTCTATATCATTTATATCATATCTATCCTTCAAAACCGATATTTTGAAATCAATGAAATTAGTTTTCTCATTAATCTTATTTTTTAAACTTTCTATTCCATTCTCTTTAATATATTCATCAGGATCCAAATTATTATCCAATAGAACAACATATACAGACATGTCTTGCTTCAAAGATATATTAACTCCCCTTTCCATTGCTCTTATCCCTGCGTGATCTGCATCAAACAGTAATGTTATGCTATGTGAATATCGCTTTATTAATTTTATTTGATCACTTGTCAATGATGTTCCAAGAGGAGCTGCAACATTAGTAATTCCATTTTGATACATTGTTAATAAATCGATATACCCCTCTACAATAATGGCATTCTTTAATTTGCTTATTGAATTTTTTGAATGATACAAACCATATGCGAGCTTTCCCTTTTTATAATATTCTGTCTCGGGAGAATTTATATATTTGGGAAGCTCATTCCCCAGCGCCCTTCCGCCGAATCCAACAACTTTCCCAATCGTATTGAAAATCGGAAACATAATTCTGTTATGAAAACGTTCATAATATTCACCATTACTGTTCTTTACAAGCAATCCCGCATTCATTAGATCTTGCTTGTTCCATCCGTAATTTTCCATAAATAGCGTGAGTCCTCTGGATGAAGAATATCCAATAGAGAAAGATTTGATTGTATCTGCATTAATATTTCTATGTTGTAAATATTGATATGCTAATTTTCCATTATGTGAAAATAGCGATTCAATATAATATTTCTTAGCATCATCCAATATCTTAAAATATGAAGTATCTTTTTGAGTACCTTTATAATTAATTTCCAAATTTATTCCACTCTTCTCTGCAAGTATAGTAAGGGCTTCTTTAAATGATACATTTTCAAACTCCATTAGAAATTTAATAGCATTCCCTGATTTACCACAACCAAAACAGTGATAAATATTTTTCTCTCTGGAAACATAAAACGAGGGTGTTTTTTCACTATGGAATGGACATAAAGTTCTAAAGTTGGAACCAACCTGTTTTAAATCCAAATATTCACCTATAAATTCAACAATATCAATTGAAGAAAGAATTTCTTCTATCTTCTCATTTGCAATATAACTCATAATATTGTAATATATGTATATAAAAGGATTTTGGCAAGCCCCCAAATCAGGATTTTTTTAACATATTTTTTACAAAACCATAAAACAATGGTGATGGATTTTCAAGACTTGATTCAAATTCCGGATGGGCTTGAGTAGCAACAAAATAAGGATGATTATCAAGTTCAATAAATTCTACAAGTATGGTACCATCCAACATCCTGTGATATCCTGTAATTTTCAAATTATTTTTACTCAAACGCTCAATATAATTTGGGTTTACCTCATATCTATGCCTATGTCTTTCAATCACTAAAGAATTATTTTCATCCGAATTAATTATTCCTATCCTTTTCTCTTTATCAGATACCCCGGAGAAGTAATTTTTAATTCCAGCAATATTATAAATTCTATTCATATCCTTGAAATATGTATATATTAAAGAATTCTTTTTAAGAATGGCACAATATGCACCGAGTCTCATAGTATTTCCATATCTACTTTCTGCGATTATTTTCTTTTGTGCCTTAATTATATCAATAACAGGATTTTTAGTGTCAGGATCATTTTCAGTTGTATTTGCATCTTTGATCCCCAATACATTTCTTGAATATTCAACAATAGCGAGCTGTAGTCCATAACATAAACCGAGATAAGGAGTTTTATTTTCTCTTGCATATCTAATTGCATTTATTTTACCATTAACACCTTTTAATCCAAACCCCCCGGGAACTACAATGCCATTATACTTACTTAGGATTCTTTCTGCATTATTATAATTATCAATATCTTCTGCCTCAATCCAGTCTATTTTAATTCCGGTATGTAAATGTGCGCCTGCATGATCAAGTGATTGATTGACACTTATATAGCTGTCTTTTAGACTAAATTCGCCTATATTCACATACTTACCAACCATTGCTACATTCACATTAAAATCAGGTTTTCTAATATAGTTAACAAGCTTTTCCCATTTTAAGAAGTCGGGGGATTTTATTTTTTTAAGTTTAAGTTTTGATAGTATTTTATTCCCTAGCTGTTCTTTTTCAAAATTAAGAGGTATGGCATACAAAATTTCTTCATCCGGAGCGGAAATAACAAATTCCGAAGCAATATTTGCATAAGTCTCTATCTTTTTTCTCCTTATATCATCCAACGGTTTTTCACCTCTGCATAATATAATATCGGGGAATATTCCATGTTCGTTTAATAGCTTAATTGCCTGCTGTGTAGGTTTGGTTTTCATTTCTCCGATATTGCTTGGAATAGGCATATAACTTACCAAAACATAAAGAACATTATCTTTTGATAATTCTTTCTCAAGGCTTTTAACTGCAAAAAGAAAAGGTATATTTTCATAATCTCCGACAGTACCACCTATTTCGATTAGACAAATATCACTATCCTTAGATGCTATCTTAATTCTATCAATTATTTCATCTGGAACATGTGGTATAAATTGAACTGTTTCTCCGAGATATTTGCCCTTTCTCTCATTTTTGATTATTTTATCATATACCTGTCCTGTTGTGATATTATTATATCTTGAAAGATGTATTCCCAGGAATCGCTCATAATTACCTAAATCTTGATCTACCTCTCCCCCATCGTATGTGACCCAAACTTCTCCATGTTCGGTTGGTCGTAATGTTCCTGCATCATAATTAATATATGGATCAATTTTTACAGCAGTAATTATATAGCCAAATTTTTGTAATATTTTACCAATTGAAGCAGTGGCAATACCTTTTCCTACTCCGCTAATTACTCCACCAACAATTACAATGAACTTATCTGCCACATATCCTCCTATATATTTTAGTCATATAGTGGGAAATATATTTCCCACTATATCTTATTAGAAATTATCCTGTTTATTAAGATAATCCTCAACTTCTATGCGTTCAATATCTTTGACAAATTCCTTTTCACTTGCAACAATCTTTCTCTGAGATTTGTTTATCTGTATAATTTTAATGCTTATTTTATCACCTGTTTTATATGTAGATTCGGATTCCGAATCACTTTTACTTAGGTGAGAAGCAGGTAATATAGCTCTTAAACCGTTTGGCAATTCAACAATATAACCTTTTGAAAACTGTTCAACTATTGTAGTTTCAATATGCGAACCGGCTGGATAATCTCTATCTATTGTATTCATCGGATCTTCTTGCATCTGTTTAAGTCCAAGAGATATTTTCTTGTTCTCAGGATCAATTGATAATACCTTGCATTTTATTGTTTCACCCTTATTTAGTACTTCACTTGGATGTTCTATTCTTTTAGTCCAGGAAAGATCGGAAATATAAATTAAACCATCAATACCCGGTTCTATTTCAATAAAAGCACCGAAATTTGTCAGGGTTCTTATTTTCCCTTCAACAATCGAATCAACGGGATATTTTGAAGCAATCAGTTCCCATGGATTTTCTTTTATCTGTTTCAAACCAAGTGAGATCTTTTCGTTTTCCTTATCTATATTAAGCACAACAGATTCGATATTATCATTAACAGATAATAATTGAGAAGGATGTTTAATATGCTCTGTCCATGACATTTCAGATATATGAATTAAACCTTCAACACCCTTTTCAAGTTCAACAAAAGCACCATAATTTGTAATTGAAGTTACTTTTCCTGCGACCTTCTTTCCTATAGGATATTTACTGTCAATATCAGTCCACGGATGTTGATAAAGCTGTTTCATACCAAGACTAACCCTATTTTTGGATTCATCTATACCGATTATTTTTACCTTAATCTTATCTCCAATCGAAAACATTTCCGAGGGATGATTGATACGACCCCAGGATATATCAGTGATATGAAGTAATCCGTCAATACCACCAAGATCAACAAAAGCACCGAAATCTGTTATATTTTTTACTATTCCTTCTCTAATCTGGCCAGCTCCCAGTTCTTTAAGTAGTTCATCCTTTTTCTTATTAATTTCATCTTCGAGAATAACTCTATGGGAAATTACGATGTTCCTTCTCTTGAAATTTAATTTTATTACTCTGAATTCCATAGTTTTTCCAATTAAACTATCTAAATCCTTAATGGGGTGAAGAGCAATTTGTGAACCCGGTAAAAATGCTTCAACAGCATGTACATTAACAATCATGCCACCTTTAACTCTTTTTCGAATTTTTCCGATAACATTTTGGTTAGTGTCATATGAATCCTTAATCTTATCCCATACCTTCTCGAAATCTGCTTTTTTCTTTGATAAAAGGATTAAACCATCTTCAGATTCAAAGGATTCTATAAATATCTCTACCTCCGTTCCCGGCTTCCATTTTTCAATATCGTCAAATTCTTCTATGTGAATTATACCTTCCGATTTCATTCCAATATCAACAATAACATCCTTTTTCCCGATGCAGATAATTGTTCCTTTTATCATATTCCTGCTTGTTTTTTTTAGCTCATAAGTATCAAAGAGCTCCTTTTTGTCATCAGCTTTAATTTCTTCTCTAATGAAATTAACCTTGCTGAATTTTTTTTCTTTACCTACCATTTAATGTAGTCCTCCTTATATAGATTTTTAACAATTTTCAATCATTTTTATAACTTGTTTTATAATAATATCCGGAGTGGATGCTCCAGCTGTTATTCCAACACTTTTATAATTTTTATACTTTTTACAATCAATTTCGGTTTCATCATTTACCATAAATGTATTTATATTTAAATATTTTGCAATTTCATAAAGCCTATTTGTATTTGAACTCATTTTATCTCCTACAACAACAATTGCATCCGTTTTAATAGCAAGATTCTTGCAAGCATTCTGTCTTTTTTCGGTGGCATTACATATTGTATTATAGACAACAAGATATCCTATTTTATCAAAAAGAATAGAGATAATATCCTTTGCAGTTTCTCTATTGAATGTTGTTTGAATAACTATTCCGGCTTTTTGTATTGTGTTTATTCTTTCAGCTTCCTTTTTCGAATTAATGACAATAGCAGCTCCACTACTTGCACCTTGAATGCTTAATATTTCATCATGACCTTTCTCTCCTATTATAATCAAATTCAAACCTTTTTCTATTATCTCTTTTGCATATTTCTGACTTCTCTTTACATAAACACATGTTAGGTCAATGATATCAAGCCCTTTCTCTTTAGCTTTCTTATATACCATAGGTTTTACCCCATGAGTCCTTATTACAAGTGTTCCATTATCCGGTATATCATCAATGTTATTGATAATGTGTAACCCTCTGTTTTTAAATTTATCCATAACGATTCTATTATGAATAAGGTCTCCATAAATGTAAATATTCTTCTTTTTATCCATCAGTTTATTTAATGTATTTACGGCAATCTCAACACCACTGCAAAATCCGTAATGTTCAGCTATTATTACTTTTTTCTTCATATAATTTTCTTATCTCATCCATTATAAGTTTAACAAGATATATCCTGGCGTCTCTGGCTTTCATCCCTTTCCACACATCCGGGCAAATTGGTTTACCGAATGTAACACTCAATTCTTGTTTTTTAAATATCAGACTAAAAATGGATTTGTTTGAACCGATTATAAATGCAGGAACAATAGGGACATTCGCTTTCATCATAATAAAAACGACACCCGGTTTTCCCTGTAATAATAATTTATCAGTCAAGTTTCTTGTCCCTTCAGGGAATATAACCAGAGGATAACCGTTATGAATCATTCTAATAGCAATCCTTATAGCGTCTATATCGATACCACCTCTTTTTAATCTAATTGCATTTAGTTTAGAGATAATATATGCAAATATTTTATTTGGTAAAAATAATTCCTCTTTTGCAAGAAAACAGACATCACGATCTATTACAGAAACTCCCATAACAGGGGGATCATTATTCGAAATGTGATTTGGTGCAATTATATAAGGGGATGAAGGCAAATTCTCTCTGCCATAAACTTTCAAATGGCAGAATTTATAGAAGAAAACACCAGAGACTTTACGAGCAAATTTATAGCTTGCCTTCATTTTTAGCCAATGTCAACTCCTTTATAAATTTTAGCTGTTCATCAAATGACATATTAGTGTCATCGATGAGGATAGCATCCTCTGCTCTCTTTAGAGGACTGATTTCCCTATTAGAATCCAATTCATCCCTTGTATTTATATCCTTTATTATAGTATCTATATCTTTATTGATATTCAACATTTTCAGATCCTTCTGTCTTCTTCTGGCTCTTTCTTCTATATCTGCAATCATAAATATTTTAATATTTGCATTTGGAAATACTACCGTTCCAATATCCCTGCCTTCACAAACTACATTTTGATTATTAGCGTATATCCGTTGTAATTCTACCATTCTCTCTCTTACATCGCGATATGTAGATATCTTTGAGACATTTTCCGTTACATCATTCATCCTTATCTCTTTGGATACATCTTTACCGTTAAGCATCACTTTCAATGAATCTGAATTGTTAATCAATCTTATATCTACCTCTGATCCAATTGAACTGACTTTTTCTTCATCCTCGACAGGTATATTCAATTTCAATACCTCAAGTGTGTAAGCCCTATACATAGCTCCGGTATCAATATACAAAAAATCAAGCTCTTTACTTAATGTTAATGCGGTTGTGCTTTTACCTGAAGCTGAAGGTCCATCGATTGCTATAATCATATTATTATATTTTATCTCCTTATCTCCAATAATTAACGCTATTAATAACATAAATTCACTGTCAAATCAAGTAGTATTTCATTTAATTTCATAAATCGTTAACTGGGAATTCGTGAAATAATAGGGCAGATCATTATCTTCATTGTCTGTGAAAGCGAGAGATTGTCATTGCGAGAAGTGAAACGACGAAGCAATCTAAATTTA
>JAGLYS010000260.1 GCA_023132105.1 Caldifarciminota bacterium | reverse complement strand
ATAAATTCAATGAATTCGATGTATCTTGCGGTTTACAGTGGAATGTAAATGGAACCCTTATTATCAGAGGTGGGTATAAAAATTCTTATAGGGAACTGCAATATGATTCGAGCAGTGATATCATTGCCGGAATAAATGTCGGTTTAGGAATAAATACAAAGAAATTTCAGATTGATTATACATATACTCCAATGATAGTGATAGGAGATGCACACAGGTTTACGATCGGTATAAACCTTTAAGTATGAAATACATTTTAAGAAGATATATCTTATTAATTCCTTTGTTAATATTACTTAATAATTTAAATGCAGGATATCTTGAACGATTCAATCATCCCGAATTAAAATGGAATTATATATGTACCGGGGATTTCAATATCTACTACCCTGGTGATGATACTATTGAAGCAATAAAGGTTGCAAGAATCCTTGAGGGATTTAAAGATTCTGTTAATTTTGCACTTGGAACCAAAATAAAACCTACAAATGTTATTCTGAATAATTATGATATGATGGCAAATGGTTTTGCTATGCCATTGGGTGATATAATATTCATTTATACAAAACCCGACTATTTAAATACCACAGGTAATATAGATTGGCTGAGAAGAGTAGTAAGGCATGAATATTCGCATATAGTTACATTTAGGGCTCTTACCCCTTTTGGCTGGGGACCTTTTCGGATACTTACAATGTCATCGGTACCTACATGGTTCTATGAGGGTATTGCTCAATACTGCGCTGAAAGCTGGGACGAGAATAGAGAGATGTTTTTAAAAGCAGGATTTATAGATAATACAATTTTAAATTATAATTTTCTTGATCAAACAGCGATTAATGATATTATTGACGGGAGATATTTCTATGAAGAGGGGCATTCGATTGTAAGGGCAAAGATGAAAGAGAATAAGAACTATATTAAAGATATTCTTCATATACAATCATTCTTAGGGCTACTATTTCCTTTCCAGTTCAATTATCTTTTAAGTACAGGACATCTCTTCTATACGGATTTTGAGAAATGGAAATCAGAAATGTTTGAAATGTATAAAATTGATAAATATAAGGATAATGTTGTTATATCACCGGTAAAATATGTAAAAGGTTATTTGAATAACGATTCTATAGATATCTACTGTGGTTTTAATGATCTTGATCGTTTTTCGAATGAATTATTTTATATGAAAGGAGATAAGAGATATAAAGTCGATAAAAACACAGGAGCTTATTTTGACATTTCGAGTGATGGGAAATTTCTAATCTACTCTAAAAAGACGCATAGTAGGTTAGGAACACTTTGTGAAGATATAATTCTATATGATATCGAAAAAGGAAAGAGAAAGAATCTTACAAAATATGCGAAGGTTACGAATCCAACTTTTTTTAATTGCAGTACTATTGTTTACACTAAATTTTCCGGTTCAAAAGGGGTTTTAAGAAGTATGGATATAAATAGTAAGCACAGTAAAAATATTTTTGAACCCGATAATTTTGAATATTTAGTTACTCCATCATGTCATAATGGAATGATTGCTTATGAGCACATTGGAAAAACAAGATATATAAAAATTATCAAGATAGACGGATATTTCATTGATAGCATATATTCCCCTCAAGGTGAAGCAAGACAACCATACTTCTATAATGATTCGCTTTTATACTTTGTCGGTTATTTTGATGGTAAACCTGATATCTACATATATAACTTAAACACGCATATTTATAATAAAGTAATAGAGTCGGTTGCCGGTGTATTTCAACCGTTTGTAAACAAGGATTCGATATATTATATCGATTACAGAGGGAAAAGCGGTTTTTTATTATGTTCGGAAGAGAGAAAACAAACGATAAATAAAACAAATTATAAAAATAATTTTACAAATGTACCACTTCCTGATTACTATCCCGTTGATATTGTTAGAAAAGGGGAATACAATGCAATTACTTCCGTAAGGGTTAAAGAGATTTTACCACTTATAATTCCCGATTATTACATTCAGGATAGTTCTGCAATCTATTTCAATCCAAGATTAGGTGTATCTGCATTGTTATTCGATCCATTGATGAAAAATGTAATGTTGGGTTTTGTTTGTACGAATATAAGAAATCCTACACCAACAATTATGTTTAACTATGTTAATAGTATGTATTATCCGACAATTACATTATACTATACTCGTTTCCCATTCATTAAGAACTATTATCCTGATAGTGGGAAATTCGAATATGATATTACTGAAGAGGGAGCACTGCTTATAGATATACCTTATAATCTATCTTCCGATGCAAGGAGTTATTCGGGCTTTAATATTGGCATCTATCACACGAGATGGGGTGATGTGACTACGAGATATACCGATTTATCCTTCTACTATGGAATTGGTATAGCTACATATAATGGAGATGTCTTACCAAAGGATAATTTTTTAATTGCAATAAACGAAAAATTTTCTTCAAGTAAAATATTTTGTTATCACGATTACAACTTATTTAACATAC
>JAGLYS010000026.1 GCA_023132105.1 Caldifarciminota bacterium | reverse complement strand
TTGAAGTCATGAGCTATACCGCCTGCCAGTATACCAATCGATTCCAGTTTACTTGCTTTTATAATTTCCTGTTCCATTCTCGATTTTTCCGTTATATCACTGAAAACGATTGCAAATCCAATCATAAGGTTGTTTTTTCCCATAATAGGTGCTCCACTGGCAGAAATCATTATTTTTTTGCCATTCATGGAAAGGAGAAAGATATTATTGCTAAAAAAACATAATTCTCCGATATTTCTAACCTTATCGATAGATGCATTGCATATTAACTGGTTTCTTTCATTTATAAGTTTAAATATATTACACAATGGTTTGTCTGATGATTGTTCCAATGTCCATCCTGTAAGATGTTCAGCTGCCGTATTCATAAATAAAATATTTGTATCCAGATCGGTAGATATTACTCCATCATGTATTGATCGCATTGTGATATCCATAAATTTATTTCTATTTGCCAGAGTTTCCTCAAAATGTTTAAGATTGGAAATATCTCTGATAACAGTGATAATTTGAATAACTTTTTTATCTTTGAATACAGGTATTTTATGTGTCACTGTGGTTAAAGCTTCTCCTTTTAAAATAACACAATCCTCGGATAAATGGATTTTTCCCGTTTCGAATACATATTCATATTCTTTAAGAACATTTTCAGAAAGAAAAGGAAATGTTTCATATACTGTTTTACCAATGACATTTACTGAAATCCCAAGCTGATTATTCCATTCTATGAATGCTTTGTTTATAAATGTAATTTTCAAATCCCTGTCTATTATGTGGATATAATCGGGTATGGAATCGATTGTTGATCGATAATACTTTTCCGATTCAATCAATGCTTTCTCGATTATTTTTCGATTATTGATTTCATTTTTTGCCTGTTCGTATAAACGGGCATTTTCAATTGCTATTGCTGCTTGTGAAGCAAAGGCAAAAGCAAGTCTTGAATGATTCTCTTTATAGAAATCTATACTAATATTATCTAATGAAATCATGCCTATTACTTTTTCATTAATTATCATTGGAACGCCAAGCCAGGAATGGATATTATTAGCTCGAGGTTCATCTCTGAAACTCCTATAAGTAGAGGGGGCATTATTAAGTATATAGGGGCATTTACTTTCTATGACCTTCTTATTGGGATTATTCTTATCTAAATTAAAAATCGATCCTAAAATGATATCCTTGTCGGAAAAACCACAACAACTAATTATTTTTAAATGATTATTTTCAAGTATCTGAACAGTAGCACTATCAAAAGGTACAACCTGCTTCATCTGCTTCAAAATATGATTTATTACAATATCGATATCAAGGCTTTTGGTTATAAACAATGCTGCCTGTCTTAATATTTCTATTTCTCTTTTCTGTCTTTGCTCATTTCCTAACAATCTTGCATGTTCTATGTTCAAGGCAATTTGATTAGCAAAAAGCTCTATTACATTTACTATATTGTCATCTATATCCAATATACTACTATCATTTAGCAGAAGGGCGGCACCAAGAACTTTATTCCGGTGATTAAGAGGTATAATAAATATATTTTGTCTTTCTGTAAATTCTATAATATTTTTAAGTGGTAAAAAATGTTTGGAAATATGTTCATTTTGTAGTCTTATAATAAAATTGGAATTATCTACTTTTATTCCCTTCTTAATTAGTTTCTTTATCAGGTCAAATTCAATTTGTAAATCATCGACAATGATCGTTTTTGTTTCCGAATCATATACAGCCGAATTAGACAGTGTCTGAAAAATTCCATACTTATTATCTATTAATATTATTATCTTTTGCCAATTGAAATTATTTATCAATATATAGCTAATGTTATTCAATAATTCCTTTAATGTTTTTATTGAATTCATTTCCATTACATTCTGATTACTCATTAACTCATTCCTGTTAATTGTAAAAAATATTTACTGATAACATACTTTAATTATAATGATTATTTTAAAATATTTCAAGATGTCAATTCATATTAAAATAGAGGGAGATATAGGTGAAAATAGAGAATAGAGAATAGGGAGGAGTGTCTTGTGTCTTGTCCTTCTTATTGTGTAAACCTATCACAGGACAAGACTCTTGTGGGATTGCTTCACTTCGTTCGCAATGACATGATTGAAAACCGTAAATTGTAAACTGTAAATCGTGAATTGTAGGGGCACGATGCTTCGTGCCCTAATTCTGTAAAAGCAATAATTTATTTCCCTCTCTCCCCTTTTTTATATTTCTCTTTCAGTGGTTATTCGTGGCTATTCTATCCCTTTCCGTGGTTTTCTTCCTCGCCCTTGATGGGAGAGGACTGAGGTGAGGGTGATTATATTTGAATTTCTATAGCAAAGGTGGTAAGTATGTCCATACCTGTCTACTCTGATATTGTAATTTGACATTCACTAAATATTATGTAGAATATATAAAAGGATGATTTTATGAATAAGAAAGATGTTGGGAATGTAATTAATCTAAAAATGGAAAAAGCCACTGGTAATATATGAAAAATTATATTTACAAAAAAAATATCAAACTGAAGAAAGACGATGTGTTCAAATTGTACGATGATGCAAAATGGACTGCTTATACAAATAATATGCTTAACCTAATGGATGCAATAAAGAATTCATTATTAGTTATTACCGCCTGGGACAATGATAAACTTATAGGGCTTGTAAGAGTTGTAGGTGATGGTATTACTATAATTTACATTCAGGATATTTTAGTGCTCGAATCATATAGAAGAAAAGGGGTTGCTTCAAATCTTATGAATAATATATTAAATAAATACAAAGATGTCAGACAGAAGGTTCTTTTAACGGATGAACAAACTGCTAATAAAATGTTTTATGAGAAACATGGTTTTAAAGCATGTGATAAGTATGAACTTGTTGCATTTGTAAAGATTGATTTAGTGAGGTAATAAAATGAATGAAATTATTTTAAAGCCGATAGGCATTATACATACACCGTTTAAGGAACCCGGAGGTATTCCAATACAACCGGATGCCGGTCAGGGAATCAGAGGTGTGGTAGAAGTGTTTAATGAATTTGAAGCGGGACTGAAAGATATAGAAGGATTTTCTCATATTATTCTCATTTATTATTTTCATTTGTCCAAGAAATTTAAGTTATTATCAAAGCCATATATGGATGATACCGAGAGAGGAGTTTTTGCAATTCGTGGTCCATCGAGACCTAATTGTATAGGAATATCTACTGTTAAATTGATAAAAAGAGAGAATAATGTTTTGTTTATAGAGGATCTTGATATAGTAGATGACTCACCTTTACTTGATATAAAACCGTATGTTCCTCAATTCGATGTAAGAGAGAATGTAAAAATCGGCTGGCTAGAAAAGAAGGTACATAAATTACATGAGACAAGGGATGATGGGCGGTTCGCAAAATAGATATAGGGGAAGGAGGGGTGGTTTCTCTTAGTGTAATTCGTGTTTATTTTTCTCTCTTACTTTCGGCTGATGTCTATTCCCCATTATTCATGAATTCGTGGCTATATCTCTATTCCCTCCCTTTGCTTCCTCGCCCTATATGGGAGAGGACTGAGGTGAGGGTGATGGCACTCCTGTTTTTAAATTTACGATTTACGAACTTGGCTCTTGCCACTTGATACTTGTAACTGGTATATGTCCATACTTATTTGCTACTATTTTGCATTTTCACTTGACATATTTACAAAATTACAGTATTATTGCTAAAATTTGTTAACATATGGAGGTAATATGTTTAAGAAAATCATTTTCGCAGTAATAGTAGTAGCAATAGTCGCAACAGGATGTTCGCTTTTTGATTTTGGCGGTGGAGATCTAATGCCACTAACAGTAGGTTCCTATTGGAATATGAAATCAACAGTAATAATAACCCCTGTAGATACAACAGATACGGTTACGGTTGACTATTTATATAGTAGATCTGAAATTACCGAAAAAGTAACACTTGGTAATGGAAAAGAGGCTTCTGCATATAAATCAGGAATGACTGATTCTTTATATGTGTTTGATACATTATATTCTGGCATAGAATATTTGGTAAAGGAAGACACTGCTTATTTTTCATATGATAGTTTAAGTCAAGCAACCGGAGATTATCAAGGACCGGTAAAGATTGATATCGGTACTATATGGAATTCCGGTACTATGAAATTCGAAGTAACGGCAAAAGAAGATGTAACAGTACCTGCTGGAACATTTAAAAATGCATATAAAGTTGCTATGATAACCGCAGCCAATGACACGATATGGCAATGGATAGCTCCAGGTAAGGGAAATGTCAAACAATTATTAATAATAGAAGGTTCAACTCATAAAACAGAAATGACAACAGAATTAATGGCATATGAAGTAAAATAATAGATATTTTATCTATATCAAAAAGGGCATTTATTCAAATGCCCTTTTTCTATTAGGGATAATTTTTCATTTGACAAATCAGTAAAATTAATATAATATAACTAAAATTTGTTAACATATGGAGGTAATATGTTTAAGAAAATCGTTTTTGCAGTAATAGCAATAGCAATCGTTGCAACAGGATGTTCGCTTTTTGACTTTGGTGGTGGAGATATATTGCCATTATCAGTAGGTAATTATTGGAATATGAAATCAACAGTAAAAACAACTGTGGACACTGTTGTAACTGATACTACATTTTATGGTAGAACTGAAATTACAGAAAAAGTAACACTTAGTAATGGAAAAGAGGCATTTGCATATAAATCAGGAATGGCTAATTCAAGCTATAATTTTGATACAACGGGTGTCGATACTTGTTATTTTGTAAAAGAAGATACTGCTTACTTTTCATATGATAGTTTAAGTCAAGCAAC
>JAGLYS010000259.1 GCA_023132105.1 Caldifarciminota bacterium | reverse complement strand
ATTGCTTTGCCTGCCTGTGCGTGTTTGCAAGCAGACAGGTCGTTTCACTTCTCGAAATGACAATGATTGGATTAGTGAAACTGGTTAATATGTCTATACCACTTGCCTGTTTCAGTTATAATAGAGGGGATAGGTCTCTCAATTGTTATTATCTGACTCATAGTCCTGTTCCCAATATTCTTTAAAGTTGTTATATATGGTTTTAATTTATAATAAACAGCTTAATTGGCTTAATTATTGGTTCATCATTGATAACGGCGAAATATACACCTGATGTATTAAATCTATTACTTACAACTTTATATTCGACATTTCCTTTATTACTAATACCTTTAATTTCAAATTCCTTTCTTCCGCTAATATTATAAATACATAAATTTTTATCAACAATATTCCCGGAAATGTAAAAAATGATATTATTACCTTCTCTTCTATATTTAATTACTCTATTGATGGTTTTTGCAATCTTACTAAACTCCTCTTTTACACCTTGTGTTTTACCAAAGTAATACATAGAGGGATCACCATATAGGTTAAAATCATATATATTTTGAGCGGATTGCCATCCCCACCAAAAATAATTGGCATAATATGTGTTTAAAGAATAGTTTAATGCATCTCCGATATAGTAATTATAACTTGCAAACCCTTCAATAAAGTGATAATCAATAGATGCATTGCCTCCACCATTATAAGCTGTCCATCCTAATCTATACCACGAAATTCTATTGGAAGCTATTACCCCAATACTTGCATTTTTCAACAACTCCCTAACGAAATTATTTGTATAATCCGGCCATCCGTTATTACATGAGCATGAGAATAAGATTGAAGGTGCATAACTAATTCCCGAAGCATTTGGCTTGTCAAGTAGTATCCACCACTCCATTTCATTTTCTTCAGGTATACTATCTCCATCATCACTATTCCATACTTTTCTATATGAAGCAGTTTTGCTCCCATGAGCCCACCATGTTGCAAGACCAAAAGAATCCGAGTCCCATGCATTTACAACATTTGTTACTGTTAAAGGAGCCTCACAAGCATATGTAGAAGGATGAATTCCGGCAAGTTCATTCATTCTATAATAATTCCATCCTGTAAGAGTATTGTTTTTAAGTTCCTCCCCTAATGCTCCCCCATCAGTCCTTGCATATCCGTTGTTATCCTCATTGGCATAATTGCTTATTGCTCCCATAAAAAGAAAATGGTTTTTATAGTAACTACTTGTATTCGATTCAAAATCAATAATTCTTGTTAAAATACTGTAAATAGTAGCAGAATCATTGTATGGTATTCTCCCTACAGCTATATCAGCAGTGAATTCGGTATTATCTTGCCCATATTCACCGTAATATCCATCATTGTCTCCGTCAAATTGCCCTGTAAGTTCCGCATAATAAAAATCGGAGGGTGGATTGTAAGAATCACTCAAACCACTTGTTGCATGATTTGTAGAATCCGGAAAAAGCTTTCTCATAGGAATGGAATCAATATTGCCGACAATCAACAACCATTTATAACCCCATTGTGGTGTAGGATATGTGCTAATCAGAAAATTTCTAATCTTGTCAGCATTATCAATCCCTGAAGTATTTGATAGAACTGAATCCACCTTGACAACCTTACAATTTACACCAATGGATTGTTTCCATTTAACCAAAGTATCGACTGTATTTAGAAGATTTGAGTTAGTTAATATTAGTAAATCACATAAAGCCCTGTCGTTTTCTATATCCGTTTTATAACTATTCCTTAAATCATTGAAATTGTCAAACATATCTTTTGCCTGAGGATACCCGTTATTGTCATTTAATATATTCATCTGTTTCTCTGTTAGCTTTGCCGGTGTATTAAATGAAATTTCATACTTAATATTACTATATACTTTCAATTCACATTTAACGGGATTATACAAGATTGGAAATACAGATATATCAACATACCTATATTTTCTAAAATATCCGGCTCCTTTGATTTCAACGATATTTTCAGGATAACAAATATCCGATTTTAGAAATTTGTCTCTTTCATTTCTCCACTTTTCCCAGTTTATTTTATTCGAAGCAGGGGGATATGCTATCTGGATTTTATCTGTCTTATATGTTTTATATTCTGCAGATATGATTTTAACCCGAATGTTTTTTGAGAATGGTTTCAATAAAATCCTCTCATTTTTAACTGGGATAACAGGTCTTGCAGGTACCATAGAAATCGAAAAATCGTCAAAGAAAAGCACTTTATTCATTATAGGATTTTCTTCGAAACCATCGACATTTCTTATAAATGTTTCTCCATTCAATGTCGTAAATAAAAGTAACAACAAAATTATAAATAATTTTCTCATTTTTATCTCCTTTAATTCATTTTAACACCTAAATAAATGTAATACAAGCAGACATATGGCAAGAGCGAATAACAAGTTCGTAAATCGAAATTTGATAATCTTAGAGACAAATCTACATGTCTATCATATTTCCCCTTCCCTTGTCTTTCATGTTTCCATTCTTTGTAATTCTTGTGAAAACAGGAATCTCCAATTTCTCTCTCTTCTCTTCCTTTTCGGCTGATGTCTGATGTCTATTCCCCATTATTCGTGAATTCGTGGCTATTCCCCTCTTTCTTCCTCGCCCTTGATGGGAGAGGTTTGAGGTGAGGGTGATTATGTAAATAAGTAATGTATTAAATAGTATTTATATCTATAAAAAATTTGTTTGAAACTATTTCGTTTAATTGTATCATTATAGGATTTCTATGAACTAAAAAGTAATATTATTAAAAGATGTACATATTTACTAAATTAAAATATACTTGTAATCACTAATTAATTATGTTAATTATCATATTATAATATGAAGAAAAAGCTAACGGAACAGGTAGTTTTATTTGCAAGTATAATCAAGTGGGTCGCTCTATCTACGGGAATAGGTATAATCGTAGGAATATCCACGACATTTTATCTTAAAATACTTGAATTTGGAGAGAGATCTTCGAATTATTCTTATTATTTCCTATTATTACCGATAGCAATGTTCTTAAGTGTTTTAATAGTTAAATACTTAGCTCCTAATGCTGAAGGTCACGGAACCGAGAAAGTAATTGAAGCAGTGCATAAGAATTCGGGAAAGATAAAGGCGGCTGTCATACCTGTTAAATTAGTAGCGACAGTGATAACAATTGCTGCAGGGGGATCAGCAGGAAAGGAGGGACCTGCCGCTCAAATTGGTGGAGGTTTATCCTCGGTTTTTTCAGATATTTTTAGATTTAGCGATCATGACAGAAAAAAGCTTGTTATATGTGGAATAAGTGCTGGATTTGCATCTGTTTTCGGAACCCCAATAGCAGGAGCGATATTTGGCGTGGAAGTCCTTTTTGTAGGCAGTATGTTATATGATGTGCTTCTCCCTTCGTTTATATCCGGGATTGTTGCTTATCAGGTTTCCTCAATGCTCGGAATCAAGTATTTTCATCATTTTATTGAATTTATTCCTGATTTTAGTGGTCCGCTCTTTCTAAAAGTTATATTAGCAGGTGTTGTTTTCGGACTTATTTCTTTCCTTTTTATTGAAATTTTAAATATTGGGAAAATAATTTCAAAGAAAATTAATATATGGACACCACTAAAGGGATTTATTGGCGGTGTCTTAATTGTAGGACTTGTTTTTCTATTCTCCGGGAGGTATCTTGGTCTTGGTGTCGATGTAATACATCAAACACTTGAGGGAGGAAAAGTAGTTTGGTATGATTCGGTAATGAAGATGATTTTTACAAGTTTAACACTCAATTTCGGTGGAAGCGGAGGTATTGTTACACCGATTTTTTATATAGGGTCAACTTCCGGCTCTCTTTTTGCTCAAATTATGAGGCTTGATCCTGCTGTTTTTGCAGCTATCGGAATGGTAAGTTTACTCGCAGGTGCAGCCAATACACCAATAGCAGCCAGTATATTGGCAATAGAGCTTTTCGGACCTTCTATAGCACCTTATGCAGCTGTTGCATGTGTTATTAGCTTTTTTATGACAGGACACAGAAGCGTTTATCCGTCTCAGGTTCTTGCTATAAAAAAATCCGAATCTATTGATGTATCTTTGGGGGAAGAGGTTGATAATGTCAAAACAGATATTAAAATACACAAAACTAATATTCTAAAAAAGGGATTAAATTTTATAAAGAAGAAAAAAGAGAAAGGGGGAAATTAATTCCCCCCTCCAAATACTATACATACTCTGCCATATGGTGTTCCCAAAGGCATTTCAGGTCCATTTCTTACAATAGAACCATCCTCAAGTTTCCAATTTCCAAATGAAGGAGCAATCATATAACCACCACCAAGCATCAACCCGACAAATGCATGTTCCGATGCAAATGGTAATTTGAACATAATATTACCTGAGATATGTCCTGCAATACTATTTTTATCTAATGTTGACACTCTTGCAGGTGTAAGGAGCAATGAGTCAAAAGTGATATCGCCGAGTTCAGGTCGTAATACAATCTTGTAATTCATTGAACCAAATCCGATAATCGGAAAAACATCAATATATTGTATTATATCGAACATATATCCCAATTCAAAAAAACCACCTTCGGCATTAATATATGCTGTAATATTGTTGTTTTCCGAAACAGTGTTGGATGAAATCGAAGATCCGCCAATTATGATATTATTAATGATACCATAACCTGCTCCGCCTTCATTGAAATATAAAGAATTTGAAATAGCAGGAAGTCCGGCATTTGTAAAATATTGGTTTAAACTACTGTAATCATTATACATACCACTATAAGAAAATCCGCCGAATCCTCCATAAATTGGTTTTCCCGTTAGGCTTGTCGCCAGTAACATTATAAACATTAAAGTTAAGATAAGTTTTGATAATTTCATATATCCTCCTTATTTTATTATCATTAGCATTATATCATTATTGCTAAATATTGTATATGGATTTCTGATAAAATGATGAATTCGGTTGATAAAATGCAAGTATAGAGATACAAATACGAGTTTAGGAGGAGGAGGGAGAAGAAAACCACCACGAATTCACAAATTTATAACGAATTACACAAAAAGAAGAGAAGGGAGCAAATTACAACTTTATTTCACGAATTAGGAAGAATTCCACGAAAGAGAGATGACAGAGAAGAGGATCAATCACGAATTCACAAATAATGAATAATTGATATCAGACGACAGACATCAAACATCAGCCGAAAGGGGAGAGAGAAAAACAAACACGAATTTCATTAAGAGGAATGATTTTTAAATTTCCCTCCACAGGCGGGAGGGAATTGAAGGGAGGGGGATATAGGTTGTGTCATTGCGAACGAAGCGAAGCAATCCCACAAGAGTCAATATAGATTGCTTCGCCTACCTGTGCATTACACGCAGACAGGTCGTTTTACTCCTATCAATGACAATGAAGTAATCTATCTTTCACTAAACATTATTGTACAAATTTTCGATTTCCTATTCCCGATACATCATCGTGAATCTATCAGAATCTAAGAGAGATTTGCCCCCGGTTTACTCATTTCATCATTATATATTGCATTCTATCCTAAATCTATTTCTTTTTTTATTGTTATGGTATATATTTAATTAAAGATTAAGTGGAGGTTTAGATATGCCAAATGTAATCGAAGTCAATAATTTACAAAAGAGTTATGGAAAATTGAAAGCTGTGGACGGGATATCTTTCGATGTAAAAAGAGGTGAAATATTCGGTATCGTAGGACCTAATGGAGCTGGAAAAACAACAACCATCGAATGCATTGAAGGGCTAAGGAATTTTGACAAAGGTGAAATATCTGTTCTTAACCTAAATCCGATAAAGGATTGTATTAATTTTCGTAATCGAGTTGGTATGCAATTACAGGAATCATCTTTACCTGCTCGCCTTAAAGTATGGGAAATAATAGATCTGTATGCATCGTTTTACGATAAATCCCTAAATCAAAAAGATCTTCTTAAAAAGTTCGGACTTGTTGAAAAGAAAAACGATTATTTCTCAAAACTCTCAGGAGGGCAGAAACAAAGATTATTTATAATACTCGCACTCCTTAATGATCCGGATGTGATATTTCTTGACGAAATTACAACAGGACTAGATCCTCAGGCAAGGAGAGCTATGTGGAAAATGATGATTGAAATTAAGAATTCCGGAAAAACAATTCTTTTAACGACTCATTTTATGGAAGAGGCGGAATACCTATGTGACCGCGTAGCAATTATTGATAACGGTCATATCATTGCTCTTGCTACACCTGAAAATCTGGTAAAAAACCTTAACGGATGTGTACAGATAAGCTTTTTGATAAAGGAAGATTTTGAGATCAAAATATTAGAATCATTAAATGGAATAATCAATATAAAAATAATAGATAATAAAGTAGTCATTCATGGAAACGGGAAAAATATTCTTTTGGATGTTGTGAATCTATTATCTGAAAGCAAGATCGATTTTACAAATTTAAATATGAAACAACCTAATCTTGAGGATGTATTTCTTGAGTTAACGGGTCATGAAATGAGAGATTGAAAGGAGATATAATGAAAGGATTATCAAAACTAATAATTACGGAATTTAAACGCTTCACTCGTGAATTCGAAGGGCTTTTCTTCACATTGGTTTTTCCCGTAATACTCCTTCTTATATTCGGAAGCATATATGGAAATAAACCCTCTGATTATTTCAATGGCTTTGGATTTATAGATGTCTCGGTTCCTGCATATCTGGGAATGATAATTGCAATAGGTGGATTGATGTCAATTCCTATATCCGTAGCTTCGGATAGAGAAAAAGGGATACTTCACAGGCTTCGGGCAACTCCCCTTAGACCCCAGACTATTATGTTGGCATGGATAATATTTTATTTCCTTATTACACTTGCAGGATCACTAATATTGGTCGCAACAGGAAAAATATTCTATGGTCTTAGATTTCAGGGCAATGTTTTTAATATATTTTTAGGATTTACATTATGCACAACAAGTTTTCTAACATTGGGTTTCATGCTTGCAAGTATTGTTCGTTCGGGAAGAACTGCAAATGTAATAGGTATGTCTCTCTTTTTTCCTATGCTCTTTTTCTCCGGTGCAATGATACCTTCTCAAAGTCTTTCAACAGTGATTAAAAATATTGGAAAATTTATTCCACTTACATATGTCGTTAATCTTATGCAGGGACTCTGGTTCGGAAATGCATGGAGCGCTCATAGATTTGATATAACAGTACTCATTGCAATGTCAATTGTAATGGGTTCTATTGCAGTAAAGATATTTAAGTGGGAGTGAATTGTATTTGCTACTTGAATATATCAATATTATTCATTAATCCATTTATTGAATGTAGGAGAGTGTAATATGAATAAAATCCTATCAGTAAAATCCAAAGCTCGTAAAGTAATTTACACAATTGTATTGTATCAGCTGTTTGCATTCATTCTTGCATTTATATTCGCTTATTTTTCGAATAGGTTAAGTGATTATCATATATATTTACTTACTACACTTGCTTTTACTAATTGTATTTCATTTTTCGAATATCTATTATTTCATCAGATTGCTATTAGAATTAATAATTTTTTTAAAAACAAAATAAATATATTACTTGTCGGTTCACTAGGCGTGTTTTTAGGTTTTGAAAGTGCGATATTAATTCTAAGGTATTTTTTTTCAATCCGACTTTATCCATCGAACAAAACTGGTCACTTGATACTATTAATTATAACACTTATTATCGGACTTTCGATTACAATGTCAATAACGGCATTTTCATCACTTAGGGTAAGGTTAAAAGATAAGGAAAAGGAGATTGAACATTTAAAAAGGCTTAAAGCAGAATCAAGACTTTCAGTTCTCCAATCGAAGGTTAATCCCCATTTTCTTTTCAATACATTGAGTTCTATGGTTAATCTTGCTCATAGTAATCCCGATAAGGTTGAAAATATGATTCTTGCCCTATCGGATATCTATAGAATGGTATTATCCTTACCTGAGAGTGAAATGATAACTATTAAAGAAGAAATGTCTCTTGTTAAAAAGTATCTGGATATAGAAAGAATTCGTCTTGGAAATCGATTGAGAAACAATATAAATGTGGATAAAACACTAAATAATTTTAAAATCCCTCCGTTAATAATAGAAATGATGGTTGAAAATGCTGTAATCCATGGTATTTCACCTAAAAAGGAGGGTGGAATAATTGATATAAATATATATAAGGAAAATGATAGATGTAATATAGCAGTAAAAGATAATGGCATTGGTATTGATAAAAATGTAAATTCCGATGGTTATGGTATATACAGTGTTAAAAACAGATTGAAAATAGTATATAATGATTCACACTTTGATATAAGAAAGATTGATACCGGAGGGACATTGGTTTCGATGGAGATTCCCTTATGAGTATTAAGGCAATAATCGTCGAAGATGAACAACATTCACTTGAAAGAATAAAATTTCTTTTAAAATCTTATGAAGAAATAGTTATTATTGGTGATGCTTCGGATGGAGAAACAGCAGTAGAAATAATAAACAGATTAAAACCCGATCTGATTTTTCTTGATATTCAATTACCTGTTATCAATGGATTTGAAGTAATAGACAGAATTAAATATAGACCAATGATTGTATTTACAACTGCCTATGATCAGTATGCATTGAAAGCGTTTGATGTTAATGGCATTGATTATCTTCTAAAACCCATTTCAAAAGAAAAATTAGATAGAGCAATTAAAAGGGTATTAAATAACAAGATTAACATAAATGATAATATCTTTTCTGCAATAAAAGATATTGTAAAGAAAAAAGTATATTTAAAACGATTTTCAATTAAAAGTAAAGATGAAATACTTATTATCCCACAGGAAGATGTTTGCTATTTCAAAGCTGAAGATAAGTATGTATTTCTATGTACTATAGAGAAAGAATATTTTTATGATGCTACAATAAAGGAACTTGAAAAGATGCTTGATCCTGAAATCTTTTTACGGATACACAGAAGCTATATTATATCTATCGATAAAATCAAGAAGATAGATAAATGGTTTTTAGGGGAGTATAAAGTAAAATTGAGTGGTGAGAATGAAACATCGCTTAAAATAAGTAGAAGCTATCTTCCAAAAGTTAGGAAAATACTAAGATTTTAATTTGTCCTATATTTCCTTTTCTTCCTCGTCCTTTCTCTTCTTTCTTTCGAGTAATTCATTCTTTAATTCGTGAAATCGTAGGGGCACGATGCATCGTGCCCTAATCTGTAATAGCAATAATTATTTTACCCTTTCTTCGTGAAATTCGTTGTTCTTTTCTCCCTTTCGGCTTATGTCTGTTGTCTGATGTCTATTTCTCCTTATTCGTGAAATAAAGTTGTAATTTATTCCCTTCTCAATTCGTGCAATTAGTCTTAAATTAGTGAAATTAAAGTAAAAAAGTATTCTCTTCTCCATTCGTGTAATT
>JAGLYS010000258.1 GCA_023132105.1 Caldifarciminota bacterium | reverse complement strand
GACTATATTATATTATTTTAAAGGAGTATATATATGAATAGAACATTTAAAGCAATCTCAATGATATCGATTGCTATATTATTTATTATTCCGAATGTAAATCCAATAAATGCGAAAGAAATATTGGAATCACCAGAAGCAAAGAAAATACCACACAAGACAATAATCCATAATGAAGAGATAATTGATGACTATTACTGGATGAGAGATAGAGAAAATAATGATATTTATGATTACCTTAGAGCCGAAAATGAATATACCGAAAAAATGATGAAAAGTACGGAAAGATTCCGGAATAAACTATATGAAGAAATAATAGGCAGAATGAAGCAAACGGATCTTACAGTGCCTTATAAATTCGGGAACTATTATTATTACTCAAGAACAGAGGAAGGAAAACAGTATAGAATATATTGCAGAAAAAAGGGTTGTTTAGATGCCATGGAAGAGATCTTGTTTGACCAAAATAAGATGGCAGAAGGACACGAATATTTCTATATTGGAATTATAAAAATTAGCCCGAATCATGACTTAGTTGCTTACTCAATCGATACTACAGGTTCCGAGATCTATACGCTATATATAAAGGATTTGAACACAGATACTTTATTAAAAGATAAAATTGAGAATATATCGAGTATCGAATGGGCAAATGACAACAAAACTATCTTCTATATAATACCTAATGAAAAAAGGCGTCCTTATCGGCTATATAGACATAAAATTGGCAGTGATATAGAAAATGATGAATTACTCCATCAGGAAGATGATGGAAAATATTGGTTTTGGATTGCAAAAACAAGGAACCAAAAATACCTAATTTCAGGAAGTGCCAGTAAAACCACTTCCGAGGAAAGATACCTCTCGGCAGACAATCCGGATGAGAATTTTAAATTATTTGCAAAAAGAAAACAGGGAATTGAATATTATATAGATAATCATGATAATTACTTTTATATTAGGACAAATGAGAAATCAAAAAATTATAAACTGATGAAAGTACCTATCAAAAACCCATCGAAGAAAAATTGGAAAGAAGTTATTCCCGGAAGGAAGGATGTGAAAATTGAGGATTTTGATCTGTTTGAAAATTATCTGGTCATTTATGAAAGAGAGAATGGTCTTGAAAAGATTAGAATTATCAATATAAAAACTCATAATGAACACTATGTAGATTTTCCAGAACCTGTATATACATTCTGGTTAGGAAATAATAAGGAATTTAATACAGATATATTGAGATTCAAATATACATCGTTAGTAACCCCTATAACTATTTTTGATTATGATATGAATATTCGCAAAAAGGAGTTAAAAAAGCAATATGAAGTAAAAGGAGGTTATAATCCTGAAGATTATATAACTGAAAGGATTTTTGCTAAGGATCCAAATGGAGTAAGGATCCCTATATCTATCGTATATAAGAAGGCAATACAGAAAGATGTGGGTAGTCCATTGCTCCTTTATGGATATGGAGCTTATGGCAGCAATATGGAAACATATTTTTCATCTCCACGGCTTAGCTTATTGGATAGAGGATTTGTATTCGCATTAGCTCATATAAGGGGTGGGGGAGAGCTTGGAGAAGAATGGTACCATGATGGTAAATTATTAAAAAAGAAAAATACATTCAATGATTTTATAATATGTGCAGAATGTTTAATATCAGAGGGATACACATCAAAAGATAAATTAATTATAGAGGGTGGAAGTGCAGGTGGTTTGCTTGTGGGGGCTGTTGTAAATATGCGACCTGATCTTTTTAAGGCAGTTATTGCGGAAGTCCCATTCGTAGATATTTTAAATACAATGATGGATTCCACGATTCCACTAACGATTGGGGAGTATGAAGAATGGGGAAACCCTAATGATAAAAAATATTTCGACTATATAAGGTCTTACTCGCCGTATGATAATATCGAAAAAAAGAATTATCCCATTATCCTGATAGAGAGTAGTTTGAATGATACAAGAGTAGGATACTGGGAACCTACAAAATGGGCAGCAAAACTCAGGTCATTAAAAACGGATAATAATATTCTCTTATTAAGAACAAATATGGGTGCCGGACATGGCGGTTCGTCAGGTAGATATGATTGGTATAGAGATGTTGCATTTAGATATTCGTTTATGCTTGATATTATGGGCATTAAGGAATAAATATATCACAATGGGATGTATGTATGTTTTTTAAAATATTATTTATAACACTATTTGGAATTAAAATTATATCCAGGGTACTTCTGGATAAAATGAATTATAATTATTTAAAGGAAAAAAGAGGAAATGTCCCGGAAGAATTAAAGAATGTTGTTAACAAAGCAAAATTAGAGAAAATTGACAATTATAATAGTGTAAAAACGCTATTTGGAATATTCAATTTCCTATATGAAACTGCAATTGTTATGTTATTCCTTTTTACTCCAATATTTATCTATTATGTGAATTGGGTCGACTCATTTAAATTTATTTATGCACTAAGGGGATTATTATTCTTTTTAATACCATTAATCGCCGGTATGGTATTATCTTTACCATTTGATTACTATTTTCATTTTAAAATAGAAAAATCATTCGATTTCAATAAATATACAATCGGTGGATGGTTAATAGATAAGACAAAATTAGCGTTTTTAACAATTGTAATTTCTTCGATTGTTTTAGTGCCATTATTTCTATTTGTTGGCAATAGTTTTATATTTTCATGGAGGTTTATTTTAATTTCATGGCTTAGTGTATCAACTTTGATTTTTATTTTTACATATCTTGCACCTGTTATATTTATACCATTATTTTATAAATTAAAGCATTTGGAGAATAATGATTTGAGAACTAAAGTGGAAAATTTAGTAAAAAAATCCGGATTCAAAGTAAGAGGAATATTTATTGCTAATGAGAGCAGGAAATCAACGCATGGTAATGCAATGTTTACAGGTATAGGCAATA
>JAGLYS010000257.1 GCA_023132105.1 Caldifarciminota bacterium | reverse complement strand
CACAAGAGTAAATTTAGATTGTTTCACCTGCCTGTGCGTGTTCGCACGCAGACAAGTCGTTTCACTCCTCACAATGACAATTTCCTTAATTTTAATTTACGATTTACAGTTTACGATTTACAAACTTGCCACTTGATACTTGTTACTGGTTAGTATGTCCATACCTATTCACCCCTTCTGGTCAGATGTTCTTGCAAATATAAGAGCATTATTATATAATATATAAATGGGCAATATTCTATATTATAAGCTTAAAGTAAAAAACTATGATATAGATTCCTATGGTCATGTAAACAATGCCGTTTATATACAATATCTTGAAGATGCCAGAACATATTTTCTTGAAAAATTCAATCTTTATCTTTCCGATCTAAAAGACAATGGTATCAGCATAATGATTTCCGAAATAAAAATAAAATATAAAACCCCCACTTTTCTTGGAGATATTCTTGAGATATCCGGTCAATTCTCGATATTTACAAGGGTAAAATCTACATGGCATCACTATATAAGAAGAGGAAAGGAATTAATTGCAGAAGCATTCGTATCATGTGCTTATGTTCAAAATAATCATGTTATTCCAATACCTGATGATATATATAAAGCTTTTTATCCATACCTTTATAAGGAGGTTTAGATGGAAGGAAAAATCAACAATATGAAATATGGAAAAATATATTACAAAGTCTGGGATTTGGATAATCCCCGATTAGACCTTCTAATTATACATGGACTTGGAGAACATATTGAAAGGTATAATAGATTTGCTTCATATATGGCAAAAGCGGGAATTAGGTGTTTTGGGCTTGACCTTCCCGGTCATGGAAAAAGTGATGGAAAGAGGGGACACATCGAAAAATTCAACGATATAGCAAAAATAACGGATGATGTTATAGCCATTTTTAAACCTAAACATTTATGTATATTTGGTCATTCGTTAGGGGGACTTATTGCTTCATATCTTCTTTTAAAGAGTAATAATAAATTAGAAAAAGCTATCGTTTCCGCTCCTGCTTTCGATTTAAAATCAAAGGTATCTCGTTTCCTATTCCCTATAATGAAATTAATTCGAAAAGCTCAACCATCATTCACTACAAAAAACGGTATATCGGCAAATCAACTATCCCATGATAAAATTATCATAAAGGCATATGAAAATGACCCTCTTGTTCATCCATATATCTCTATTACTCTTTTTTTTGAAGCGATAAAAGCCGAAGAATACTGTTTCGCTCACTTTTTGGATTATAAAATTCCAATGCTATTGGTTCATGGCAAAGAGGACTCAATTGTTGATAAAAAATGTTCCGAAGCTTTCTTTAATATGCTTCCACATAAAGGTAAAATATTTAAAATAATAAAAGACTCATATCATGAACCGCATAATGAATTAAATTATATAAAAAATCTAAAATTATATAGGGATTTCCTACTCGCTAAATAGTAAATTTTATATTTATTTTCTTAATGTCCCAGATACTTTGCAATTGTTCGATTATCTCTTCTGATATATTTGCTGCAAATTGATTATCTTCCTCAAGATTTAATAAAACCGTAACGTTCCCCTTTTCAAATATCACATCCTGTACAGTGCCGGTTTTAACAATGTCTTCCCCCCGGATAGGATTCATAACATGTTTTATTCTATCAAGTATCTCATTTCTTGATGTTGGCTTTTTATCCTTAATAAGACCATGAATTTCTTCATAATTGAGAATAGCAGACCGAAGTGTGTCAACAGCTAAAACACTACAGTGCATTTTAATGGGTGGCAATCCTCCCAGTTCATCCGCAGCTTTTTTCCATGTAATTGCTTTCGCTTCCTCAATGGTCTTTCCCTTTACAAGGTCTGTAATAACAGAGGCTGTTGCAATATTGGAGGCACATCCATATGATTCGAACTTTATATCTTTTATCTTATGGGTTTTTTCATCAACCTTCAGATAAAGTGTTACAATATCTCCACATGCAGGACTTCCTTCTGTTGCCTTAGCATCTGCATCTTTTATTACTCCAACATTATGGGGATGCTTGAAATGCTCAAGTAGTTTTTTCCCATATGGTAAAGTCATATATTATTTCTTCTCCTTTAAAGGGCTGATTTCCATTAATTTATCAACTATTATTTTTGCCACATCCGCGGTTTTTAATATCTCATTTTTTGTGTTATATCGTGAAAATGAAAATGTAATCGACCCATGAGCCCTCTCATGATCATTGTACAAAGCCATAAGAACATAACTCGGTTCCAGTGATTTTGAAAAACATGCCGAACCGGTTATGACCTCAATGCCCTCCATATCAAAATGAAGAGCTACACTTTCCCCTTCAACCTTATGAAATGTAACATTTAGTAAATTGTTAAGTGAGTTATCAGGATCTCCATTTATACTAATATGTTTTATCTTATCATTTAATTGACTAATCAACAACTTCTTTAATTTAGCTGTATGCAAAACATCCATTTCTTTATCAAACAGTTCGACAGCCCTGCCGAATCCGACTGCCAAAGGGATTGACTCATTGCCTGCACGAAGATTCATTTCATTAAAACCACCGTCCATCAATTTCTTAATATCTGTTCCCTTTTTTATATAAAGTGCTCCTATACCTGAAGGTCCATGGATTCTATGAGCTGTTAGTGTTATAAGATCCACACACAATTCATTTACATTAATGGGAATCTCAAGATATCCGTACGAAGCATCCATATGAATAGCTATATTATGTTTTTTTGCTATATTCACAATGGATCTGTAATTCTCTATCGTACCGACTTCATGGTTAGCAAGTTCAAATGAAATAAGAATAGTATTTGCATTTATAACCTTTTCTAATTCTTCAGGTTTTATTCTACCGGATGAATCAACAGCGAGAACTGTAATATCAAATCCTTCCTTCTTTAGTGTTTTCATACTATTTAATACAGATCTCTCGGAAACAGATGTTGTTATAAGATGATTTCCCCCTTTACTGGCTTTTGCATATCCTTTTATCGCAAGATTATTTGATTCTGTGCTCCCGGATGTAAAAATGATATTTTCACTCTCTGCCCCAATCGAACGAGCAATAATATTTCTTGCTTCTTCATATGCCTCTTTGCTTTCAAGCCCCATGGTGTGAGAAAATTGAGAAGTGGCAAGTGCATATTTATTCTCGATGATAGTTATCATTTTGTTTATTACCTCTTTGTGAAGTTTTGTTATTGTAGCATTGTCGAGATAAATATAATCCAATCTATACTCCTTTGCTTTCAAAATATAATGAAATACATATTTATGTCAAGTAGCAGAGGTCTTAGTAGGGGCAAACCCCTGTGTCTGCCCTCTTTCCCCTTCGTGCAATTCGTTCCCAATTTGTGAAATAAATGTAAAAAATATCTCCTTCTCCTTCGTGAAATTGGCTTAAATTCGTGAAATAAAGCTAAATATTATTTTCTATCTCTTAGTGCAATTCGTTACAAATTCGTAAATTAGTGGTGGATCTCTCCCTTTCTGGCGACTGATGTTATACAGGAAAAATGCTTTCAACAAACTCCACGGGATCGAACATTACAATATCGTCAAGACCTTCCCCTGTACACATATAAAGTACCGGAATTTTAAGATCTCTAACAATAGGGAATATGCTACCACCTTTTGCCGTTCCGTCAATTTTCGCAAGAACTATTCCCGACAAGGGAATTGAAGATGCAAACTTTTCAGCTTGTTGAATATTGTTTTGACCGATAGAAGCATCAAGAATAATAAGTGTCTCCTGCGGAAAATCAGAATCTATTTTCTTGAGAACTCTGGCTATTTTTTCCATCTCAGCCATCAGATTCCTATTTGTATGTAATCTGCCAGCAGTATCGATCAAAAGTTCATCATACATATTTTCAATGGCTTCTTCCGCCGCCTTGTATGCAATAGAAGCAGGATCACTGCCATAGCTCCCCTTTACAACCGGGACGGAAAGGCGATTGCTCCATATCTCCAACTGCTCAATTGCAGCAGCTCTGAATGTATCGCATGCTGCCAGCATTACCTTCTTCCCGTTTCTTTTATCGCTTTTTGCAATCTTTGCAATAGATGTTGTTTTCCCCACCCCATTTACACCAACGAACATCCTGATATAAGGTTTGCCTTTAGGGAACTCCCTTTTAAATTCTACGCTTTGTAAAATACTTATGAGATATGATTTTATTTCTTCGATTGCAGATTCTTTATCGGATGAATTTTTGACCATATCAATTATATCCGTTGTAATTCCAAACCCAAAATCAGCTTCAAGCATTACCTTCTCAAGCTCAGAGATAATAATTTTGTCTTTTGCAATCGATTTACTTAAAATAATCGATGTTCTGCTTAAAGCTCTCTTTAAGTTACTAATTATTCCCATTTTTCCATTTCTTTTTTAAGATTAATGGATACTATTTTACTTATTCCCTCTGCCATTGTAACACCATACATATATTCGCAAATTTCCATTGTTCTTCTATTATGTGTTATCATCATTATCTGGCTATTTTCTTTAATTCTTGCAAGCAACACAATAAAACGTTCGATATTAACATCATCGAGAGGAGCATCAACCTCATCCATAAAACAGAATGGTGATGGATTTGTCTGATATATGGCAAACAATAAAGCAATAGCAGTTAATGTTTTTTCGCCTGTTGATAACATTTGCATTTTGTATATTTTCTTTTCGGGTGGTTGAGCATATACAACAATCATCGATTCTACGGGATCGTCTGCATTTTCAATTATTATATCAGATTTTCCTCCGTTAAACAGTTCTATAAAAAAATTATTGAAATTTTCCTTTATTACAACAAATGTTTTTTCAAAATCCTCTTTTGCCTTCTTGTCGGATAATTTAATTGTTTTCAATAGAGATTCCTCAGAACTAAGAAGATCGTTTTTCTGTTCTATAAGAAAATTTAATCGTTTTTCTGTTTCATCATATTCTTTAAGAGCGAGAAGATTTATTGGTTCCATTCTCAGCAGTTTCTCTCTCATTCTCTCTATCTTATCGGAAGACCAAATTTCCTCTTCTGTCTCAATGTTGCTTCTAAATGGGTCAATACCATATCGATTTCTCAATTTGTTTTCTGTGTTTGCTAATTTCATGTTACCGGTTTCTTTCTCTATCCTAAAATTATTTGATGTCTCTTTTATACTATTTCTATTTTCATCAAGTATTTTATGTTTTTCATCAAAATCATTAATCATTATATTGAATTTTTCTATATTGCCACGCATATCAAGATCTCTTTTTCTTAATTCATCAATCTCATCCTCTACCTTTTCCTCATTTATTGTCAATTCCTCTTTTTCTCTCTTTTTTTCTTCTATTTTCTCTAATAGCTTTTGTATCCGATTGGAATATTCCTCTTTCTCATTTAACATCTCTTGAATTTTGTTCTTATTATTATCCAGTTCCTTTGTTTTTATATTAACAGAATGTTCTATCTTCAATTTTTCCATTAAGAGATTCTGTCTGTTTTCATTTAATTTATCAAATTTTTCTCTCTCTAATCTAAGTTGCTCCCTGCTCTCTTGAATATCAGGTAATTCGTCCTTTTCAACTCTTAATGTTTTTTCAAGTATTGTGATTCTTTCCCCTATTGCAATGATATTTTCTTTATGCTCGGATATGTCCTCTCTAATTTCATCGACTATTAAATTGATTGTTTCAAAACTGTTCTGGAGATGTCTTATTTCCTCTTCGATTCTTGTTATGGCTTCTGAATATTCTTTTGCTCTTTTCTCTTTCCCCCCTATCTCCTTCATTATTTCATTTTGATTTTTACTCAACTGTTTTATTATATCTTCGATTGAATCAATACTTTTCTTTCTATTTTCTATATCATTTTGCAATTTTTCTATATGTTTCTTTCTTCCTATTAGTGTTATGTTCCTCTTGTCTCCGACATTAAGTATCCCTCTAAAATAAAAAATTCTACCGCTTTCAGTAACTTGTGGAATATCTGAGCTTATATTAATATTGTTAATGTCTTTAACAACAATCGTATTTTTAAGGTAAGTCGGGATGAATTCCTTTCCTTTAATAATATATTGCTCGATGTCCCCCTTTTCGATGTTCCTCATTACAAAGCTAACGCCACTCATATTGTCATTTAAAGCAGTCCGTACATGATCCTTTAACTCCTTTTCATCTTTAACAACGATAGCGTCTATAAGATTCGAAAGAGCCATTTCAACAGCTTTTTCATACCCTCCTTTTACCTCTATTGATTCCGTCAATAGCTTTTTTCCTCTGTTTTTGAATTTAATTGCCCCGTTACCAATGCCTTCGTTATTCTTTTCCATCTCATTTAATATGTCGAATTCCTTGCTTAAAGAGATCATCTGTTCCTTATCTTCTTGCAATTTTCTTTTCTTTGTCTCAATTTCATTGGAAATTTCGACAACTTGATTATTTTGTATAGATATCTCCCCTTTTAATTTTTCTGCAAGATTTAGTTGATCGGCAAGTTTATCTTCATACTCAGGGATTCTCTCGCTTATTTCATCACTTTCATTTATCTTTGAAGCCAGTTCATCATTTAAAACATCAATTCTTTCTTCATTAAATGAATATGTCCTTCTCTCGCCTTCCAATTCCTTTTCCTTTTCAATAATGCTTTCCTGAAGTTCCCGGAAATTATTATCTTTTTCCTTCAATGCATTCTCCATAGAAGCAACCGATTTCGCAATATTCTTTAATGTTTCTTCATTATTATTAATACTTAAATCAATTTTGGCTAATGACTTTTTTATCTTTCCTATTTCCAGCCCTATATTCTTATTATATTCTTTCTGCTTTGGAACTGAGTTCTCAATCTCTTCAATAATATTATCTATGGACTTGATATTATCTTCAAGATTTTCAATTGTAGCAATTGCATGCGATTTATTGGATGTAATTTCATTTAATTTCTTATTTAGATTTGATAAATCTTCAAATATATTTTCTCTTTTTGTATTTATATCTGTTATCTGTTGATTGCTTTCTTTTTTCTGTATTTCAATTGACTCAATATCTTTTAAAACAATCTTTTCTTTCGCTGTTAACTCATCGATTCCATTTATTGTATTGTCAATTTCTAATCTTAATTCCTTGGCTCTTTTGATTAAATAGAGTTTCTCCTTAATTTCGATTTTCTCTTTGAGGTTGTTGTATTTTTTTGTTCTGTCTGCCTGCCTTTTCAAATTATTCAATCGTTCACTTACCTCAAATATAATATCCTCGACTCTTTTAAGTGCATCTTTTGTTGATTGTATTTTTTTGATAGTTTCCTTTTTGTCAAGTTTATACTTGGCAATGCCACTTGCTTCACTTAAAAGATCGTTAATCAATGTACTGTTTGGTTTTAATAATTCATCTATTACGGATGCTTTAAAAAGAGAATATGAAGATTCTCCAAGTCCTGTTCCGGAGAGAAGTTTCGAAATATCCTTTAATCTGACAGGTGTTCTATTCAAGAGATATTCACTGTCCCCACTCTTATACAATCTCCTTGTAATCTCGATTTCATTATAATTCAACGGGATTTTCTTATCTTCATTTGAGAGTCTGAGAGTAACCTCTGCAAGTCCTTGTGCTGCTTTCAATTCGGAACCACTAAATATGACATCACTTTGCCTTTCACATCTGATTTCTCTCGGATTCTGCTCGCCAAGAACCCATTTTATTGCATCGGCAATGTTACTCTTCCCGCATCCATTAGGGCCTATAAAAGCTATTAAATCCTTGTCTATTGGGATTCTTACCGTATTTGCAAATGATTTGAATCCATTTATTTCTATATCAAGAAGTTTCATCTAATAGATTTTCCTTTAGTGATTTAAAATTTAAAACCTTTTCTTTTTTCCTTATTGACTCTAATTTATAAAGTGCTTTCCACAACATTTTATAGTTACTTTCTGCATTCCATACAAAAAAACTCCCGTCTCCATATTTAAGAGCGGCGGCAACTTGATTTTCTACATAGAATTTACCCATCTTAGATGCTTTATATGTAAAAGACTGGATAAATGGTATAATTCTCTTCGAACTGTCATTTTTAATATATTCATCGGACTTTAAGAGACTTTGATATATGATATCATGTGTTCTTCTAAAATAGTTTCTTGTGCTATCAAGCAAGAATCTGTTTCCAAAATGGGACGGGTAAAGCATAGGTGATATAATATCGGCTTGGTTTGTTATCATACTCATATCCTGCCCGATATTGATTATTCTTTTTAGCCAGGGAAGATAGCCAAAAACATCAACCCCTATATCATATTCCTTAAGATGGTATTTTGCATAATAAACAAAAATCTCGATAATATCACTGTAATAGTAATTTCCTATGCGAGAAGGATAAGCACATTTGCCAATATCGCCATCTGACGGAAAACGGACATAATCGAATTGAACGGAATCAAATCCTCTACTCAACACCTCGTTTGCTACACATATATTGTAATCCCAATTATCTATATTATACGGATCTACCCAATATGTACCTCCCGAATCTCTCCATGGTTTTTTTGTATATTTATTGATAACGGCATACTCACCTTTATTTTCATTTGCTCGAATATTATCCTTGAATGTTACAATCCTGCCAATAATAATAAATTTGTTTTTGTGGAAAAGATTTACGATTTTATCTATATCATAAATATTTTTTGATGCTTTCTTTAAACGCTTATCATTTACCGTAAAAGGAATAATACCATTGTCTGCTTTCACATCTATAATAACCGTATTAAGATCATATCGTTTCATACTATCCATCAGTTTATTGATATATGAAATATTATAACAGGCATATGGATTAATATAGATCCCCCTTAAAGGTTTCGGTAAAGGTTTTGCAAGAATAAGCATAGGGAAAAACAGCACTGAAATAATCAAGTATTTTTTCATAGGTTTGAAATATATCATAATAAGCAATAGCTTGCAATAGTATTCCATCTCCAGGGGGCAGATATGTATAGGCATATACCAAGTACAAGTATCAAGTATCAAGTGGCAAGTTACAAGTTCGTAAATCGTTAATCGTAAATCGAAATTTTATAATTGTAGGGGCACGATGCATCGTGCCCTGATTCGTTAAATTAAAGTTATTCTTCTCTTAGTGAAATTCGTGTTTATTTTTCTATATCCCCTCTCTGCTGATGTCTGTCGTCTGACATCTTGCGTCTATTTCTCCTTATTCGTGTAATCAGTCTCAATTCGTGAAACAAAATCAAAAGGATATTCTTTCTCCTTCGTGCAATTGGCTTAAATTAGCGGAATTAAAGTAAAAAAATATTCTCTTCTTATTCGTGTAATTCGTTACAAATTCGTGAATTAGTGGTGGATCTCTCTCTCCTTCCCTTTATTACGACTTGTCGAAATGTTGACCCCCAACCCCAATTATTTATTTTTAACCTTGCAATTTGTTCAAATATAGCATATAATAACCTTGTGTTTTATTCAAAAGTGGTGTAGAATAATATATTAACTTAGAAAGATTTATGAAAAGAGATATAGAAATAATTTTAAGCGAATGGAAACTTGATAAAAACAGATGCCCGTTACTTGTTCGAGGTGCAAGACAAGTAGGTAAAACCTATACAATAACTGAATTTGGCAACAGTGAATTTCATGAATTAGTTACTATAAATTTTGAGCTTAACCCTGAATATAAAGAATGTTTCAAGACACTTGAACCGGAAAACATAATCGAGTGTATATCTCTTCTCACAAATAAGGATATAATAGAGGGAAAAACTCTTCTTTTTTTTGATGAAATACAAGAGTGCCCGGAAGCAATTAGATCATTAAGGTATTTTTATGAAAAGAAACCGGGATTGCATGTTATTTGTGCCGGTTCACTTCTTGAATTTACTCTTTCTCAGGAAAATTTTAGAATGCCAGTAGGTAGAGTTCAATATCTACATATGAAACCTTTATCTTTTCTTGAGTTTCTTGATGCTGTAAAAGAAAATAAACTAAGAGAATTTATTGAAAATTTAAAATTTGATTCTACTGTTAATGATGCAATTCATAACAAATTGATTTCTATAATAAAGAAATATTCTATCATAGGAGGAATGCCTGCTGTTGTAAAGGAATATGTAACGAATGGAAATTTAAATAAATGTATAATACATCAGGCAATGATAATTCAGACTTTCAGAGATGATTTTGGTAAATATGCAAATAAAGTAAAGATTAAATACCTTCAGAAATTATTTTATGCAGCAGCAAAAATGGTCGGTAAAAAATTCAAATATTCTCATGTTGATAGAGAAATTCAATCACGAGAATTGAAGAATGCTCTGGAACTTCTCGAAAAAGCAGGTATTATTTATAGAGTAAAAAAATCAAGGGGTGGAATTCCTCCTATAGATTTTTATTCTAATGAAAGACATTTCAAGGTTCTATTCGTTGACATAGGTCTTATGCAAAATATTTGTGGAGTTAGTGAAGATATTTTAATAGAAAATAATCTCCTCGATGTTTATTCAGGTGCTATTGCGGAACAGTTTGTTGGTCAAGAATTAATAGCATATCAAGAATATTACAAGGAACCTTCTATTTATTACTGGGAAAGAGAAGCAAAGAGCAGTAGTGCGGAAGTTGATTATATTATCCGGATAGGTTCAAAAGTTTTTCCTATTGAAGTAAAAGCTGGAAAAACCGGAAGATTAAAGAGTTTGCATATATACCTTGAAAAATATTCAATTCCCTATGGAATAAAAATCTCTCAACAGCAGAAGTTATTTAACAAACCTGTTTTGTCTATTCCCTTTTACTTGATAAAATATTTGAAAGATTACATCTATGATATTAATAAATGTGACACTTGAATTTGAAATAACACATCTGCTCCTCAATTTTGGAAAAAAAAGGTGCCTGGCCTCAATTTTTCCCAACTTTCTTCCTCGCCCTTGATGGGAGAGG